>VXZF01000391.1:0-5057 GCA_009845645.1 Gemmatimonadota bacterium
CGGGCACGGCCAATATCTACCTAGGCGGCCTCTACAACATCGACCGGCTTCGGGTGATATCCGGGTTTACCGATCCGGGCCGCACCGTAGGCATCCTCCGCGTCCACATCGGCCCGCGACCCATAGTCAACTACGGCATCGTTCCGCCGAAATCGCCCTGGATTGTCGAAGTGAGAGACAACCGGGAGCAAATCCTCGACATTCCCATCCCATCGCACGAGGCAGTAGAGTTTGTCCAGGTAGCCTTGGCCGAGCACAACACGGACTGGGAAGTGAACGAAATAGAAGTTTACGCCAAGGGGTTCGTCAAACAGGCCACTTATATTTCCGATGTCATCGATTTCGAGCGGCCTATGGCCTGGGGAGACCTGCGCTGGTCCGGGGTTCAGGAGTCCGGAGCCCAAGTTCTCATCCGGACCCGTAGCGGCCTAGATGACGATGCGGACGTGTTCTGGCGCTTCACCGGCCGCGGCAGCAAAGCCGAGGTGAGTCGCGCTGGCTACAGCGGCCTCAAGCTCAATGAACGGGCCGGCATCACCCACGACCTCGACCACTGGACCTTCTGGTCGGCCCCCTATGACTTTGCCGACAGCAGTGGCACGCCGGTGGTGTCGGCGAGTCCTAGACGCTATTTCCAGTTCAAGATCGACTTTCTGCCCCGTGAAGACGCCGGTGGCCGAGTGGGTTTCGTGGAGTTGCGCGCCTCCGAGCCGGTGGCGACGAACCTAGTGGGCGAGGTCTGGCCGGTCGAGGCAAAAGTAGGGCAGCAATCATCCTTCACCTATGCGTTGCGGCCGACGATTCACCCGGGTGATGTTGGCTTTGACCAGTTGGAAATTGAGACCTCCTCAATCATTAGCGCGGTGGAGGCGGTGCGCATCGGCGATGTCCCCGTGGCCTTTACAGTAGAAGCCGAGGAGCCGCATCGGCTGGCGGTCAGTTTCCCTCGCCTCCAAGAGCAGGACTCGGGGACGCTGGTCGAGGTCGATTTCGCAGCACAGGTGCTGCGCTACGGAGCAATCTTTGCGGCGCAGGTGTCGGACAGCGACCAGCCTTTAGAAGTACCGCAGGGGGTCAATCCGGGAGACGCTACGACGAAATACGAGGGCAACCGGGTGTCGGTGGCCACCGCCGCGCAGGAGCAGAGGCTGTTGCAGGTGCGAGTCGAGCCGACCATTTTTACGCCCAATGGCGATGGCCGCAACGACGAGATAGGCATCTTCTATCACATCTTGGAGATTACGGGCAGTGCGCAGGTAGCGGTGGAGGTGTGGGACTTGTCGGGTCGCCGGGTGCGGCGGGTGTATTCGGGCGCGGATGGGATCGGCGAGTACGAGCGGGAGTGGGATGGTCGAGACGAGGCCGGCGGTTTGGTGCCGCCAGGGATTTACCTATATCGGGTTTCGGTCGATGCCGACCGGGAAAAAGTCGAAAAAACCGGCGTCGTGTATGCCACGTACTGAAAATCGGCTCTACCAAGGGATGGCGTCGTACAGGAAATCCCCCGCTTCCCTATGCGCCCGACTATTGGGATGAAAATCCGTCGGGTGGACCCAGTAATCCCGTTCATCCTTGCCAGCAAATTGCGCGAGGAGATCGACGTAGTGCATTCCCTCGTGCTGGGCAAATGCCCCGAGTGTTTCGTGCACCTCTGTTAGAGGATAGGCTTCGAGTTGATAGAACACAGGAAAGACGACCAAAGAGAATTTAATACCCTTATCGGCGCAGGATTTCTTCATCCGGCTGAGCAACTGGCGGGTCTGTGTCCAACCTAGGTTGTCTTTGTAGAGTTGTCGGTACCACTCAATGGTATCTCGGGAGATCTGCTGTCTCTCCAACCGTGCTGCAAACCAACGCAGCGTATAGCTATTCCTCCCCGCCAGAAATCGGGTTGCTCCCGCATTGGAGCGCAAGTGCATAAAATCGGCCAGTTTCTTTTCCATCTCTAGCAGACGCCCGATCCTAAATGGATCGTTCAGGGTAAACGAATACACAACGCGCTCGACCTGAGCAAAGTACTCGATATAGCGCTCCATGGTCTTGGCGATCCGCTTGATATTCATGCCCGGCACACAGGCGTTGAAAATCTGATAGCGCTCCGCTGGACGCTCCCGATTCAATCGAAGCTCCAAAATATGCGAGAAGCGCTCCGCAACCCGGACCCCCTGCCCAAAGCCAAAGGAGTCGCCGATTACTAGGACGATTTTGGCATTTTGCGCGTCGAATTCGGCCATCGGCCGCTCGCGCAGTTGCTCTTCGTTGCGGCGCATCTCAATGGCATTGGGCACTTTGATCGGCGCTAGATTGGCAAGGGTGGAATCATTGTTGGCATTGTCCAGATAGGTCAACTGCCCGTACGGATGCGCTCGCCGCAGATCCCTGTCGGGAGTGCCCACAAAGTGCTCGTCGTAGCACCACAGATCGAGGTTGGGATCGTCGGTTTCGTAATAGACCAAGGGATATATCCGCTCGGACCGAGCCAAGAGCCAAAAAGAGACTTCAATGGCGAGCGCGGTAACAGCCAAACTAACAACGACCAACAGCAGCTTACCGCCAATCTCGATTCGATTCATTTGCAATGATTATTTGACGATAGTGTGGGAGGCCCATTCTGCATAAGGATCGATGAGTGACCCTAGCGCCGCGACAGGGTTAGCGCGGCCAGAGCAGTGCCCGCTCTGCGTCAATGCGCGGATGCACGGTCTCTCCCGGGGCAAAACGCCGTTCCTTCGACGCGATGATGTGGATGGACGCTCCAGCCCAATCCACCCATAAAATCCACGCGGCCCCTGCGTCCTCGACAACGCGCACCACACCCGGCACGCGTCCTCCTTCGGGCGCGATGTCCTCCGGCCGCACGCCAAGTAGCATCTCGCCTGTCCCACTCAGCGCTGGCATTCGCTCGGCTTCGTTCGGCCCAATCCACGCATCTCCGCGCCGCTGGACGCTGAGGATATTGATCGCGGGTTGCCCCAATTGGCGCGCCACTACCGGCGAGACCGGCTGGCGATAAATAGCCTCTGGGCTGCCTTGCTGTAAAATCCGCCCCTCGGCCAGCACGGCAATGGAATCGCCCATGGACAGGGCCTCGGCTTGGTCGTGAGTCACGTAGATCGCCGGAATACCCAGCTCCTGCCGCAACAGAGCCAACTCTAGACGGAGGGACTCTCGCAGCTTGGCGTCCAAATTAGTCAGTGGCTCGTCAAAAAGAAATAATCGCGGCCGTCGCACAATCGCCTGCCCAATGGCCACCCGCTGCATCTCCCCACCCGACAGACGAGCCGCCGACCGATCAAGCAGCCGCTCAATCTTCAGCAGCTCGGCCGCCCAGCCGACGCGCTGGTCAATCTCACCGCTCGCAAGCTGCTGGCGCGGTGCCTTGAGCGGAAATTCCAAGTTGCGCCGCACGCTCCAGTCGGGATATAGGGCAAAGTGTTGGAAGACAAACGCAATGTCGCGCTCGGCCGGCGACCAGTGCGTCACCTCCTCGCCATCCATCTCGATTTGGCCAGTGTCGGGCGCGTCCAACCCGGCGACGATCCGCAGCAGCGTGGTCTTCCCTGCGCCGGTCGGCCCCAACACCACCAGCATCTCGTCGCCCTCCAGCGACAGGTCAATGCCAGACAGAACCTCGGCCTTGCCAAAGCGCCGCGTCACTCCTTTTAGCTGTAACCAAGACATCTTAGAGCCGCTTGCCACTCACCGGATCGAACAATAACACCCGAGCAAAGTCCAAGCCCAAAGACGCACCCACAGCTTCTCGCCCTCGATCCGCCACCCGCATGACCAGCCGACCGCACTCGGCCTGCAAGTGAATGTAGCGGCACGCCCCTTGGTACTCGTCGCGTACCACCTCGGCCCGCAGCTGACCTTTAGCATCCGGCCGCACGAACTCCGGCCGCACCCCCAGCGTCGCCGGCCCCGGCCGCACCGGCTCGGCTAGCGGCCAGACCAGCCCAGGTGCAACAAAGCAGTCTTCGCGGATTTCCCCAGTGATGAAATTCATGCTGGGGCTGCCGATAAAGTGCGCCACAAACAGGTCGGCCGGCTGGTCGTACACCAAGGCCGCGGCCCCGCTCTGGCGGATCCGGCCCTCGTCCATGACCACCACTTGATCGGCCAAGCTCATGGCCTCCTCCTGATCGTGGGTGACATACAAGGTGGCGATCCCCGCGTCGAGCTGTTGGGCGCGGATCATCTCCCGCATCTCCAGCCGCAAACCCGCGTCGAGCGTGCCCAACGGCTCGTCCATTAGATAGATCTGCGGTCGTCGCACCATGGCCCGCGCCAAAGCTACCCGCTGCTGATCGCCGCCCGATAGCTGCCGAGGATAGCGCCCGACCAACGCGCCCAGCCCCAACCGCTCGACAATGTCGGCCACCCGCTGCCGTCGCTCCTGACGATTCAACCCCATGCTCTCCAGCGGAAAGCCGATGTTGTCCTCGACCTTTAGATGCGGATAGAGCGCGTAAAACTGAAACGCGAACCCAACGTCCCGCTCGGCGGGCGAGCAGTCGGTGATGTCTGCGCCGCCCAACACGATCTGCCCAGCCGTCGGCTTTTCGAGACCCGCCACCATCCGCAGCGTAGTCGTCTTGCCGCACCCAGAAGGCCCCAACAGCACGGCAAACTCACCCTCGCCGCAGCGCAAATCAATGCCCTGGACGGCGCGCGTGCCGTCGGCAAAGGTCTTGACCAAATCCCGGCACTCAAGGAAGCTCATGGCTCTTCCATCTGCCGACGAGAAGTAACAACGTGCAACAACGTGCTGAAGGCCGCGACAAAAAATCCATACTTCAGCCCCGTTCCCCAGAACGGTTGCAACATCAATCCCACTCCGGCGACCATGCCCACGCGAGCGCAGCGATCTAACCAGCGACTCATCGCTTGATCGTCCCAAAAGTGACGCCGCGCAACAGATGCTTGCGCACCAAGACCGTGAAGACAATGATCGGCGCGACAAAAATCAGCATCCCCGCGCTGATCTGCGCCCACGGCAAACCCGACACATTGCCCTGCAAACCAGCGAAGTAAACCGGCACTGTAACGGCCTTTTG
>VXZF01000391.1:5157-9539 GCA_009845645.1 Gemmatimonadota bacterium
CCCCCGGGGATGGCAAAGCGGCTAAAGCCATAGGCCGCGCAGGTGCCGATCAGCACCGAGCACAAGGTGCTGAGCAGGCCAATGACCAAGCTGTTGCCTAAGTAGTGGAAAAAGGCGTGATCCCCGCCGGCGTACACCGCGGCCAGTTGGCGATAACCGTCGAGATTAGCGCGGAAGTAGATCCCATCAGCCGCGACCTCCTCGGCCCAAGTGGGCACGAACTTCGGATGCACGGCAATACTGTCGTCCCGCGTCTTAAACGAGGTCAGCAAAAGCCATATCAGCGGCAGCATGGCCGCGCAAAAGTAGCCCCCGACAAAGGCGATGCGCAGCGCCTTCACTGTGCCCCAGCCTCCTCGCGCCGCTGCACTGAACTCATGTAGCGCACAAACACACTGGCCAACGCCAGCACCAGTACCAGCACCACGTACGAATACGCCGCGCCCAACCCCACCTTGCCGTCGCGGAACACCACCTGATAGAGCAGCGCACTCACCGTTTGCGTTGCGGGATCGTTGGGGCCGGTGATGGCCATGACCAAATCGAACTGCTTGATCGCATCCGTAGCCCGCAGCAGCACGGCTAGCCCCAAAAGTGGCGCACACAAAGGCAGAGTAATCCGGCGGAAGACCTTCCACCGCGAGGCCCGGTCAATGGCCGCAGCCTCGTACAGATAGCCGGGGATGGCGTTGAGCGCCGCCAGTGCGATTAGCATCATAAACGGCGTCCACATCCACACGTCAACCAGCAAAATCGACAGGAGCTTGAGGTCGGGATCTGTAATCCACTGGGGTTGGCCCAGCCCCAGCGCGCCGAGGCATTGATTGAGGATGCCGTAGTGCCCGTTGAGCACCAGCTTCCAAAAGAGCGCGATCACGGCCGGCGGCAACATCATCGGCACCAAAAGCGCAGTCAGAGTAAACGCCCGGCCTCCGAAGCGATCTTTGAGCGCCAGCGCCAAGGCAAATCCCAAGACCAGTTCCACGGCCACAGCCACGCAGACAAAAAGCGCAGTGGTCCGCAGCGCGGCCCCGTATTTAGCGAACTTGAACGCCACGGCGTAGTTGAATCCCCCCACGAACTTCCACGCCCCGCCGACCAAATCCACATTGGTGAAGCTGAGCGCGATGCTGTACAGCAGTGGGAAGACGTTTATGCCGATGAGCAAAATGAGGGCCGGCCCCACGAACGCGTACTGCGTCCAATCGCGGCACCGGCCCATACTACCCCTCACGCCGCCTCCTTATTCCATTTCTAGCAAGCCCGCTTCCATCAGAATCATCTCGTGCTCAGCGGCCAGCGCATCGAGCGCATCGGCACTCGCGCTTGTGCCGTCGAGGGCCGCGCCCAAGTGGCGCACGGCCGCGGCTAATAGCTCGTTGTACACTGGCACGTTCCAAAAGTCCTGCAAGTAATCTAGCGATTCAGCGAACACCGCGTTGTACGGCGCAGCCGCAGCAAACTCCGCGCTCGCCAGCAGCTCGGTATTAGCCGTAAACGAGCCAGGATACGATATCCACTTCTCCTGGACGGCAGTCTGGGAAAACCAAGCGATAAACTGCTTGGGGCCCATTCCTGTTTTTCTGGCGTGGTCTTGGTCGAAATGCTAAAGCCCTGCCCGCCCAGCGAGATAACGCGCGTGTCGCCGTGGCGCGGCACCATGAAGAAGCCAACTTGGTCCCCCATGCTGGCGACGATTCCCGGATAGAACGGAAAGTAGTCCAAGACCATGGCCGTAGAGCCGTTGGAGAAAGCCTCTAAGTTGAAGAAGTAATCGGCATTCGTGCCGCCTTCGGGCGTGAATTGCAGCAGGGACTTGAAAAACTCCAGCCCGGCCACGGCCCCTTCGGTGTTGAGGTGGCCCTGCACCTTGTAGCTTTGCGGATCGCCCCAAGTGCCGCCCCAAGCCCACAAAAAGGGCTGGAAGCCCATGACGATCGAGTCGTACCCCCGGCCCGTCAGCAGCGAACAGCCATAGCGCTTTTGCTCCGGGCGGTGGAAAAACTCGGCCAAGTCGCGGAATTCCTCCCACGTGTCGGGCGCGGTGAGTGGACGACCGTAGCGAGCGGCAAACGCCTCCTGCTCGGCGGGGTCTGTAAACCAGTCTCGGCGATAGACAAAGCCAATGGCATCCGTCTGGCAGGGCGCGGCAAAAAACCGGCTGCTGCCCGGCGGGTATTCGCATAGATAGCGCGCAGCCCGCGGATGGATCGCGCCCACGTCAACGGCCTCGGGCAGCCAATCGGTCAGTTCCAGATACAGCCCCTTGGTCGCGCCGCGGCCAATCCACTGGCTGTCGCCCACGACGATGTCGAAATCGGTCTGCTTGTTGCCAAAATTGAGAAAAACTTGGTCTTGATAAGCCGGCCAAGGAATCTGGTACACCTCGACGGCAATCCCGGTCTCTTGGGCGAACTCGTGGCCCAACTCTTGTAGCGCCGCGGCCGGATCCCATTGCGCCCACCAGATAGTGATCTTCTTGTCTTCGGCACGGCCCGTTTGCACCGCCAGCAGCAGAATCGCCGCCAGCCCGAACATCCGCATTCTCATACGGTTTCCTCCTCTTAAAAGCGTGTTTGAACGTCGATTTGAATTCGGTACGCCGACCACTCCATGGGCGCGTCTTGGAAGAAGACACTCATGAGGCCGGTGTCAACGTTGGAATGAGTTGACGCTCGTTCTTGCGGTAAATCGCAAAATCGCGATCCAAAGTGAAGACGACCCCTTTCGCATGGCGTTCAGCCATCCGAACGATACAGCCATCCGCGAGAGACATGGGAACGTCCCGGTATTTCTTTAGCAGCCGCGAGATAGCTGCTGTTTCTTCGGCCAGAGAAAACGATAAGTCCAAAACGCCGCGCCGGACCAACTCGAGCACGGCCCCCTGCCCTCCGGCGAATGGTTGGACGAGGAAGCAGGCTTCCGCGAGGACCGCTTCGCAGGTGAGCAGGGGCGGGGCTATACGCGCCCACTGTTCCTTCGCCCAGCGATGATGCTGGTCGCGTCGATTCAGCAGCGCGACCAGCGGACCGGTGTCGAGAATGACTTCCTTGATCAACGGCCGAATTTCCGCAGGTAGTCCTTATTCGCGGACAGGTCTTCAGGCCCGGAAAGTATGCCCCTGAGATCGCCCACCTGCGAGAGGGCAGAACCGGCTGGTTCAGCTCCGTCCGTTTGCAGGTACGCCTCCAGCGCCTCGCGAATCAACGCCGACTTGCTCACGCCCCTCCGCTGCGCCATTTCAGCAAGTTCGGCCGCGAGCGGATCGGGCATCTTTAGCGAAATAGTATTCATTGTTCCTCTTAGGTATTACCACAGCGACGGTCTAATAATACTCTAGCCTGCAAAGCAGGTCAATCACTCGCCCAATATCCGACCGCTTGGAGCGAAAAGTTTTTCAACTGGCGACTACTCCGCGACTCCTGCGAAGCTCCACACCTGCAAAGCCGTGCGATGGAAGAGCCACGCCTTGTCGTCGTCGGTGAGAAAATCGACGTGGTCGCGGAACATCTCCAAGGCCGGGCCGTACCCCACCCCTTTCATTACACCGGGGAAATTGGTTCCCCACATCAGTCGTTGCGGCCCAAAGGCATCGTAGATGCGGCGGAAGGCAGGAAACGTATCCGCGTGCGGAAAGGGCAACCCAGACTTGTGCGCCTGCGGCGTGAATTTCACGTACACCTTGGGAAAGCGCGCCAGATCGAGCACGTGGCTCAACAGCGGAAAGGGCGCTTCCTCATCGGTCGTTGCCCCGCCGATGTGGTCCAGCACTACCGGCACCTCGGGAAAGCGGCCGATGATAGGCTCCAAATGAGGCAAATTGGCCGCCGGACCGTGGACGATAAAACAAGTACCCAACTCCTCCGACCGCCGCCACAGCGGATCTTGGTCGGGGGCAGCCCATTCCGAGGGGTGGTCGAGCCGCGACGAGTGAATGCGCAAGCCGCCAAAACCGTCCTCGCGCACTAGCTTTTCCAGCCGGTCGCCCGCGTCCGGAGCCTTGGGATCGACTAGGCCAATGGCGGCAAAGCGGCCCGGAAAGCGGCGCAGACAGTCAGCCACGTACCGGTTGTCGAACAAATAGTAAATCGGTTGCACAATGACCGCTTTGTCGACCCCAGCCTCGTCCATAGTCTGGTTGAGCAACTCCACGGATCCACCGCCCACTTGAGTCCGACCCTCGGCAAAGGGATAGCGCTCCGCGTCGTCGCTCCACACGTGCAGATGAGTGTCAATGATCACGAGTCCCTCCTATGTATGGTAAAAACTGAATCGCATGAGAACCCCATTAACTGCTATTATCCACCACGCATTCAGGAGCCAGCGCCCCTACGGCCAAGCGAGTGACTTGGGCAATGGCCGCGGCAGCAGCGGGCCCGTCG
>VXZF01000274.1 GCA_009845645.1 Gemmatimonadota bacterium
GTGCCCGAAAACTTGGTCCACCAAATCGTCGAAGAAGAAGTCTCAGTCGCCGAGTGCATTGACTACCTGCTGGCAGTGCTCGAGCGCAACTCGCGCATCAACTTCATGGACTTGCTCCAAGGCCGCGACCGCCAAGCCCTAATCGCCACCTTCGTCGGGATCCTAGAACTACTCAAGACGCAGCGCGTCCGCGTGCAGCAGGCGCGGCCCTTCGACGAGATCTGGATCGAGCAATCGCCACCCCAACCGACCGCAGCGGGGGCTATTCAGACCCGTGAGCCGTGAACCCACAGCGGCCTCGCGCGACGTCAATCCTGCGCAGGCTCGGGCGATCATTGAGGCCATCCTGCTGACGGCGACCGAGCCGGTAACTCCGGGTCGCCTCGTCGATCTGCTCGCCGGGTACAACGGCCGCGATATCCGCGAGGCCATCGACGCGCTCAACGCCCAGTACGAAGCGGCCGGGCACGGGATCGAAGTCGTTGAATTGGCCGGCGGCTATCAACTTGCCTCGCGCCAAGAACACGGGCCTTGGCTGCGCAAGTACCACAAGACCTCGCGCCAAGTGCGCCTCACGCCGGCGGGCCTCGAAGTTCTCGCCATCGTCGCCTTCAAGCAGCCGGTCACTCGCGTCGAGATTGACAACATCCGCGGCGTTAGCTCGGCCAGCGTGTTGCAAACGCTGATGGAACTCAACATGGTCCGCCTCGCTGGCCGCTCTGAGGGCATTGGCAAGCCCATGCTCTTTGGCACGACCCGAGAATTTTTAGTTCACTTTGGGCTGCGAGGGCTGGGCGAGTTGCCCAAGCCCAAGGAATTAGCAGAGTTGCTCGCCGAGGGCCAGCAGCCGACTGCTGCCCGTCAACTCGCCTCCGAGCTAGGCGAGTTGCAAAAGCAGGCCGAGGAAGAAAGCGACGATGAACGCTCCTGAGCCGCAAATGCGCCTCAATCGCTTCTTGGCTCGCTGCGGAGTGGCCTCGCGCCGCCACAGCGATGCGCTGATACAAAGCGGCGCAGTGCGCGTCAACGGCGAAGTAGTAGCCGAGCCGGGCCGAGTGGTCGCAGTAAGTGCCGACCAAGTAGAGTGCCGAGGCCGGGTCCTCACCCTGCCCGGCCAGTACGAATACGTGCTTTTGCACAAGCCGGCTGGATATCTAGTCACCCGCACCGACCCACGCGACCGGCCCACAGTCTTTGACCTTTTGCCCGACCTCCACCCAGGCACCGTGCCCGTAGGTCGTCTCGACCTCGACACCACCGGGCTTTTGCTGCTGACCGACGACGGTGCCCTCGGCCATCGGCTGCTGCACCCGCGCTTCGTCATCGCCAAGCGCTATGAGGCCATCGTCAGCGGCGACCCGCACGAGGACCAACTCGACCGGCTGCGCGCCGGCATCGCACTCGGCGACGGCCCCACAGCACCGGCTCAGGTCCAAGTCGAGGAGCGCTGGAGCAGTGGTTGGCACAAACGGGCGCGGCTGAGTCTTTGCATTCACGAGGGGCGCAAGCGCCAAGTCCGCCGCATGCTCCGCGCCGTCGGCTATCCGGTGCGGCAATTGACGCGGGTTGAATTTGCCGGGCTAACCCTCGGCCCGCTCGCCGCCGGCCAGTATCGCCGACTTATCCCCGAGGAGGTCCGCCAGCTCAAAGCCGAGGTCGGCCTGTGAAGCGGCGCGGGCTAATCATTGCCATCGACGGCACCATCGGCTCCGGCAAGACGACCACGGCGCGGCGAGTGGCCGAGCGGCTGGGCTATCGCCACCTCGACACCGGAGCCATGTACCGAGCCGTGGCCTTAGCGGCGACTCGTCGCGGGGTGGAACCCGAGGACGAGGACGCGCTGGAGGACCTATTGGCGACCTCGACCATAGACTTGGACTCCGGCCTGGGGCGCGTCCTTCTCGACGGACAGGATATAAGCGAAGCCATTCGTCAGCCCGACATTACCCGTCGGGCGGGCGCGTACGCAAACGTACCCTTGGTGCGCCACTTCCTAGTCGCTCAGCAGCAACGGTTAGGTCAGGAGGGCAGCGTAGTCGCCGAAGGACGCGACATAGCCTCGGTGGTTTTTCCCGCCGCCGAACTAAAAATCGCCTTGGTGGCCGACCTCGATGAGCGCACCCGGCGACGGCATCGGGAATTGACTACCAAAGGAGTATGCATCACATTGGAACAGGTCCGGTCCGACATTCAGACTCGGGACCGGGAAGATGCCGAGCGCGACTACGGAGGTACGAGCGCGACAGACGAGATCGTCGAAATCGACACGACTCGCATGAATTTGGCAGATCAAGTCGATTGCGTCGTCGCATTGGCCCGCCAACGCGGTGCCTAACGCTGACGCGGAGAGACCGCGCCAGTATCACATCAAGCGAAGTGCGCGCTTCGCTTTAACCTTTTTAAGGATCTGCGCAACATGACCGAGGAAACCACAGTAACAGCAGAGCAACAGGAAGCAACAGAACAGCAACAAGAAGCTCCTGTGTACGGCAACGTCAGTGTCGAAGAGCTGGAAAAGCCCGAGTACGACCAAGCCCAATACGACGAACTTATGGCCCTCTACGAGGAGAGCATCTCCGGCATCAAAGAGGGCCAGATCGTCAAGGGCACAGTCGTCTCCATCGGCCCTAGTGAAGTGATGGTCGATATCGGCTTCAAGTCCGAAGGCGCGGTGCCGATCAAGGAATTTTCAGCCCCCGAGTCCATTGAGCAAGGCCAAGAAATCGAGGTCTTCTTAGAGGACGTCGAAGACCAAGAGGGCCAAGTCGTGCTCTCCAAGCAGAAGGCCGATTTCATGCGGGTCTGGGATTTGATCAAAGAGGCCCACGACACCGGCAACACCGTCGAAGGCCGGCTGATGCGGCGCATCAAGGGCGGCATCGTCGTCAACCTCTTTGGCGTCGAGGCCTTTCTGCCCGGCTCTCAGATCGACATCCGCCAAGTCAAAAACTTCGACCAGTTCATCGGCCACGAATTTCCCTTCAAGATCATCAAACTCAACAAAGCCCGGCGCAACATCGTCGTCTCGCGCCGCGCCGTGCTAGAAGAAGAGCGCGCGCGGATGCGCGAGGAGATCGTCAAGGTGTTGGAGGAAGGCCAAATCCGCGAGGGCGTCGTCAAGAACATCACTGACTTCGGCGCTTTCATCGACTTGGGCGGCGTCGATGGTCTCCTCCACATCACCGACATGTCGTGGGGGCGCGTCAACCACCCCTCGGAATTGGTCTCCATCGGCGACCGCATCAAGGTCAAGGTGCTCAGCTACGACCGCAAGCGCGAGCGCATCTCCTTGGGGCTGAAGCAACTAACGGCCCATCCGTGGGAGAACATCGAGAATAAGTACCCGATTGAGAGCCAGGTGCGCGGCAAGGTGGTCTCCATCACCGACTACGGGGCCTTCGTCGAGTTGGAGGAAGGCATCGAGGGCCTAGTCCACATCTCTGAGATGTCCTGGACCCAACACGTGCGCCATCCTTCCAAGCTGGTCAACATCGGCGACATCGTCGAGGTGAAAGTGCTCAAGATCGACAGCGAGAACCAGAAGATCTCCCTCGGCATGAAGCAAACCGAGGACGATCCGTGGGATACCCTCGACACCAAGTATCCTCCTGGCACCAAGATCGAGGGCACGGTATGCAGCCTGACCAACTTCGGGGCCTTCGTCGAGTTGGAAGAAAACATCGACGGGCTGGTCCACATTTCGGATATGTCTTGGACCAAGCGCATTCGCCAAGCCAGCGAAATGTTCAAAAAGGGCGACGTGATCCCCGTGGTCGTCACCGAAATCGACATCAAGCGCCGTCGCATCTCGCTCAGCCACAAGGATGCCTTTGAAAACCCCTGGCCTCGCTTTGCCGAGCAATACGCCGTAGGCGTCGAGGTGCGGGGCGCAATCTCGCGGCTCCTCGAACGCGGCGTGGTCGTCTCGCTCGTCGACGAAGTCGATGGGTTCGTGCCGCTATCGCATTTGGCCATCGACGGATTGCAAACCCCGCGTCAGAGCTTTGCCGAAGAGCAGGAACTCCCGCTAGAGGTCATCGAGTTCGACAAGAACCAGAAAAAGATCGTCCTCAGCGTGCGCGAGTACTTCAAGGACAAGGACCAAGCCGAGTACGAAGCCTACTTAGCCGAGCATCCCGTCCAAGAAGTCGCCGCCGAGGAGGCCGCTGCCGACAAGGACGACGAGATGGAGAGCTGGGGAGACGTCCACGACGATGAGCAAGGTGCCGAGCAAGGTGTCGAGCAAGACGATGAGCAAGGTGCCGAGCAAGATGTTGAACAAGACGATGAGCAAGGTGCCGAGCAAGACACCGAGCAAGACAAGTCATAAGCTCCGCAGCAACAACCAAGCGCGGTGGGACGAACAATCGTTCCACCGCGTTTTTATTTTTGCTAACCCCAATCCCCTACCGAACTATGCCACCCAGAACCAAACTCACGCCGGCGATGGAGCAGTACATGCACTTTAAGCGTCAGCACCCCGACGCGATCCTCTTCTTCCGCATGGGCGACTTCTACGAGATGTTCTGCGACGACGCCAAAGAAGGCGCACGCCTCCTAGGCCTTACCTTAACCTCGCGTCCCGCCGGCAAATCCGGCAACCTGCCCCTCGCCGGCGTGCCCCACCACGCCATGGAAGGCTATCTGGCCAAACTCATCCAGCTCGGGCGCAAGGTCGCCATCTGCGAGCAGGTCGAAGACCCCAAAAAGGCCAAAGGTGTTGTCAAGCGCGACGTAGTAGAAGTCGTCTCCCCGGGCACCGCGCTTTCCGACGCCATGCTCGACCAGCAGCGCAACAATTTCCTCGTCGGCCTCTGCGCACACGCCGGCCGCGTCGGACTGGCCAGCGTCGATTTGTCAACCGGGGACTTCGCACTCGACGAGATTCCCGCCAGCGACCTCGCCGACGAGCTAGAGAGCTTGGGACCGGCCGAGTTGCTCATCGCCGAAGGGGCCGACGAACAGTGGGTCGCCACCCTGCAAAACGCCCTGCCGCGCGTGGCGCTCAGCCGCCTCGCGGACTGGCACTTCGCCGCGGATACCGCGTACGAAACCCTCACCAGCCAGCTCCGCGTCCAGACGCTGAAGGGCTTTGGCTGCGAGGACATGGAGGCCGCCATCCGCGCCGGTGGGGCGACAGTGGCCTATTTGCGCGAAAACCAGCGCGGCGCAGTCGAGCACATCAACCGCCTCCAGCGCAAGTACCGCGAGCACTTTGCCCTCATCGACGCCACGGCCCAGCGCAACCTAGAACTCCTCGCCAATCGCCAAGACGGGGGCCGCGCCAACACCTTACTCGAAATCCTCGACCACACTCGCACCCCCATGGGCGCGCGTCTGTTGCGCCAATGGGTCGCCCAACCGCTCAAGTCCCCGCCCTTAATTATCGCCCGCCTAGAGGCCGTTGACGAGCTGCTACACCAGCGCGAGATCCGCCGCACCCTCGGCCAATGCCTAGAGCAGGTCGGCGACCTAGAGCGGCTGATCGCGCGGATTTGCTGCCTGCGGGCCAACGCCCGCGACATGGTGGCCCTCGCCCGCTCGCTCGACCTCGCGCCTGCCATCGGCACCGCGCTATCCACGGCGCAGAGCGCGCTTTTACAAGAGCTATGCTCCAAGGGGCTGCCCGACGTCAGCGAATTGGTCGCCGAGATCCTCGGTGCCCTCGTCGATGCACCCCCAGCGACCCTGACCGACGGCGGCCTAATCCGCGACGGCTATCACCCAGACGTCGATCAACTGCGGCAGATCGCTCGCGGCGGCAAGGACTACATCGCCCGCTTGCAGGCCACCGAGCGCGAGCGCACCGGCATTGCCTCGCTCAAGATCGGCTACAACCAAGTGTTCGGTTACTACATCGAAATCAGCAAGGCCAACCTCGACAAAACCCCCGAGGAGTACCATCGCAAACAGACCTTGGCCAACGCCGAGCGCTTCATCACGCCCGAGTTAAAGGAGTATGAAGAAAAAGTCATAGGGGCCGAGGACCGCCTCAAAGAACTGGAGAACGAGCTGTTCTTAGCCCTGCGCGACCGCGCCGCCCGCTGGACGCCCCAAGTCCAGCAGATCGCCCGCGCCATCGCGCGCATCGACGTGCTGTATTCCCTCGCCGAAGTCGCCGAGAGCGAATCCTACACCCGGCCCCAAGTTGACGACGGCCAGCTAATAGAAATCCGCGACGGCCGCCACCCGGTCGTCGAGCGCCAACTCCGCACGGGCAGCTTCGTGCCCAACGATGTGCGCCTCGACACCAACGGCGCGCAGATCATGCTCATCACCGGCCCGAATATGGCCGGCAAGAGCACCATCATCCGCCAAGTAGGTCTCATCGCGCTGATGGCACAGATGGGCAGCTTCGTCCCCGCGCGCCAAGCCATCATCGGCGTGGTCGATCGCATCTTCACCCGCGTGGGCGCGTCCGACAACCTCGCCGGTGGCGAGAGTACCTTCATGGTGGAGATGCACGAAGCCGCCAATATCCTCAACAATGCCACCAGCCGTAGCCTGCTCCTCATCGACGAACTCGGCCGCGGCACGAGCACCTTCGACGGCCTGAGCATTGCCTGGGCCATTGTCGAATACTTGCACCAGCACCGCGAGGTTCACCCGCGCACCCTTTTTGCCACGCACTACCACGAGATGACCGAACTCGAAAGCCACCTAGAGCGCGTCGTCAATTTCAACGTGCAGGTGCGCGAAGAAGGCGACCGCGTGGTGTTCCTCCACCGCCTAGCCCCGGGGTCTGCCGACCAAAGCTACGGCATCAACGTCGCGCAGATGGCCGGGATGCCGGCCCAAGTCGTCGCACGCGCCCAAGAAATCCTCGCCCGCCTCGAAAAGGACCAGATCGACACCACGGACATCCATAGCCCAGACATACCCCCGCCAGCCCCTCAACCCCAGCTCCATCTCTTCTCAGCGCCTGCGGATGCGCCGTGGGTGGAGGAACTGCGGGACATGGATCTCAGCCAGATTACGCCGCTTCAGGCGTTGCTCAAGCTGAATGAGTGGAAAGAGAAAATTAAGAATGGGGAATGAGACCGGAATGATCTGCGTCCGCGTCGAGCCGGAGTTAAAATCTCAAGCCGAAGCGGTTTTCTCGGAACTCGGGTTATCGCCAACTGAGGCGATCACGCTGTTTTATACACAGGTCACCTTGCATCGAGGGTTGCCGTTCGCGGTGGGAATTCCCAATGCCGAAACCATCGGAGCGCAGCGACAGGCTCGCGCGGGAGAGGGACTCACCGAGTACGCCGATCTTGAGGATCTCAAGACCAAGCATGATTGATATGGTGGGTAGCGGTTAGGCGTCGATCTGAAGCCCGCACTCTCGCCGGTCTGCACGACACGTTGTCGCCTAAGCTCAGGCGAGCTGTGCTTAACTGATTCTGTGCCTATTGTACGGATTCGAGAATTAGAAAGCTACGATAAATATGACAGATACGAATGAGAAGATTTGTTTCGTAATTGCGCCCATCGGCGAACCGGAGTCGGATACCCGCAAACGATCCGACCAAGTTTTACAACACATTATTCGTCCTGCAGTAGAGACTTGTGGCAATAAAGCTGTTCCTGCCGACGAGATTGACGAGCCCGGTATAATTACTAATCAGATAATTCGACATGTTGTTTATGATCCTTTGGTCATAGCCGATTTAACGGGACAGAATGCCAACGTCTTCTATGAATTAGCCATTCGGCATGCCTTCCGCAGGCCACTCGTCCAGATCATCGACAAGGTCAAAGATATCCCTTTTGATCTCAGCGCAATGAGAACGATACAGGTTGATCACCAAAATCCCGATAGCGTTGAAGAAGCCAAAACCAAAATTAGAGAACAAATTCAATCCCTTGCAGCAAATCCATCGAGTCTGGAGAATCCTATTTCGGCAGCCCTCTCTGACGGGTTCGGTTCTAACCGACTTGATGAGATCATGCCCCGAGCTCAAGACTACCCGCTTTCCACAGAGGCCGCCGTAGAACGCCTGAAGCGATACATTGACGAACCCCAACATCGGATTCGACTGTCGGATCTTATCGACAACACAGTTGAGCAAGTTGTCGAGGTGACGTCTGGTGAGGCTTTCTCTGTAAGCGGCCCAGAGCCGACCACCGAGTCGCTAACGGAGCGTGTGCGCGGATACGAGGAGGCCTGTTCGACATTGCTAGCGATGGCGATAACCGGAGGCTATTGGGCAGAAGAGGGGCACTATCCGGTATGGCAACGAGCACTGGAACGTCTTGGTTCGACACCATTGGGTGGCAGCTCGAATTTTTGGCCTGAGTTGCAACGATATCCGGCAACGCTTCTGCTCTACGCGTTGGGACTCGGTGCGGTAGAAGCTGGTCGGCTTCGGTTTCTTGGACGAATGTTGGCCTCCACACTTCGCAGAGGACATCGGGAAGATGTGTCCGCCGTAGAAAAACTTCCGCCTTTCCTCTTGTTTTCGTATGGCCCACGGCAGATGCATATTCTAGAAGGCATGGACAAAAGCCATGTGCCACTGAACGACTGGATGCACAAGACACTACGGCCACATGCCGAACGCATCATCCCTGACGCCAATCGGTACACCCTAGTTTTCGATAAACTCGAAATACTGGTGGCGCTCGGCTATGCTCACCATAAGGGCAACTGGTCAGAACCGCACCGAGCAACTCTTGGTGCTTTCAGGTACCGATATGAGAACAAAGATCGAATTCTTCAGGAAATCAGAGAATCGCTCTCAACAAAGCGAGACGAATCCCTGTTCGTAACGTGTGGGATTTTCGGCGAGACCGCTGATGACTGTAAGCAAGGCTTGGCGGATCTAGAACAATTCATTCGGTAGTTGGATGGGATGTGGTAGTAGCTAGTGCATCTTTCATCGAATCCACCGTCGAGGACGCCGTTCATTCGGCAGGAGGCCGAATGAACGACTATCTTCTGGACACCAACATGGTATCCAAATTGACGAAACTCACCATCCGCAACTTCAAGCATTTCGAATAGCTAGCCGGAAGGGAAAACGCGATGATCCGGTTTATCAAGGAGTGGGTTTCGCGCAAACGAGCGAACCCGTCATCAAAAGCTAAAAGCGCATCAGCGGACGAGACGGCGACCGACGATCAATCGACAGACGCTGACACATCCACTCCCAGCGAATCAACTGCCCCGCCGGCGATACCCGACGCAGTCGAAGTCGAACTCCAACGCCGCTTCAACGAATTCGAGCGCCGCTTCAACGAACGCCAGAAAGAGATTCTAGATGCCCGGGCCGCGTATATTGAACGCTGGCTCGTTGCTATCAGCGTCGTTGCTGTCGTGGGCGGCTTTCTCGGTTTTACGAAATTCGACAAGATTGAGGACGAAGCCCGTCAGCATGTGACGGCGGCCAAGCAACATGCAGAAAAAGCCCAGATCCTTGTCGAGAAGATCGAAGCAAAATACGGCGAGTCTGTGTCACTTGTGGCAGAACATAAAAAACTGACCGCCGAGACTATCGATGATAACCCAGACGAAGCCGGCAGGGCTGCGGAAAGTGTCCAAGAG
>VXZF01000307.1 GCA_009845645.1 Gemmatimonadota bacterium
CCGTCAGGGTCGAAGAAGAAAGTCGCGTAGTATCCCTCGCCGTACTCTGGACAGTCGATAGGTGGGTCTTCGACATCTACGTGCTCTAGGGTCTTGATCACTTCTTCGTAGATTCTTTCAACCTCTGCCCGTGAGTCCACAGAAAAAGCGAGATGGTGCAGTCCCGGCTTTCCCCGTTCGTGGCGGCCTGCGTCCATAGTGCGACCAATCAGCAGGATCATCCCGTCCTTTTCGAATCGCAATCTGTCGATCGCGCCCTGCTCTGTCAGTCGCGGAGACAACGCTCGGAAACCAAGCGCTGCTAGCAAGGGGGAGTAAAATCTCGTCGCAGTATCTAAATCGGAGACTGATAAGCGGATGTGATGGATGGCTGTCATTTATTCCTCAGCGTTTGGATGTATGCCTGTTTTCTACAGAATATACGGTTTTAATGCAAATTCCGGTCAAGCAGCCTTGCTTGCTAAGAGTAGTATCGTACATTCGCAGCCAGATATGGGCAAAGGAGCGTTGAAGTCTATGCGGCGCTTTTTGGAGCGAGTCGGCGTAAAGCTGGAGGCAGGAGATCATGTTGAATCATAAAGGTTACACGGGCCACGTCGAGTTCGACGACGAGGCAGGTATTTTTCACGGTGAGGTACTCGATCTCAACGATGTCGTCACGTTTCAAGGGCGGACGGTTGAGGAGCTAGAACGAGCCTTCCGAGAATCGGTAGAAGATTACTTGGCCTTCTGCCAAGAGCGCGGCGAAGCACCAGACAAACCCTTTTCTGGCCGCCTAATGCTCCGTTTGCCGCCGCCGTTGCACCGCGATATTTACGTGCGGGCGAAGCGAGAAGGCAAGAGTCTGAATCAATGGATTGCAGACCAATTGACAGTGGCTAGATAGAAGCCGCGATGGGAATGGGCCGGATGATAGGCATTGGGCTTGTAAGCCTGATGTTGGGAGTAGGGTGCGGGCCGGAAGCAGAGACCGAAACGGCGACGCCCGAGGTGCAGTTCGTCGATGTAACCGAGGCTGTTGGCCTCGACTTTCGCCAAGTCTCCGGTGGCTCAGAGCAGCGCTATATCCTCGAATCGATGTCGTCGGGTGCCGCCTTTTTCGACTACGATGGCGATGGGTATCTCGATCTGTTTTTGGTCAATAGCACGCGAGTGGAGGCCGATTCCTCGCACTACACCAATAGGCTCTACCGCAACAGCGAAGGGACCAATGGGCGCGTCTTCGAGGATAAGACCGACGAGGCTGGTCTGCGGCGGACGGGTTGGGGTATGGGGTGCGCGGTCGGAGACTACGACAACGATGGCGATCTGGACTTGTACGTCACCTATTGGGGTCCCAATGTGCTCTATCGCAACGACGGGGGACGATTTGCCGAGGTCGAGCTGGGCGTAGAAGACGATGGCTGGGGAACTAGCGCGGCATTTGGAGACGTGGATGCCGACGGATTCTTAGATCTCTACGTGGCCAATTATTTGGTTTTCGACCTGGAAAACCCGCCCGGCGGCGGCCAACTCTGTAGTGGCTTCAAGGGACTGGACGTCTATTGCGGTCCGCACGGCATGGTGCCCCAAGCCAACGTGATCTACCGCAACGAGGGTGGGGCTGTCTTTGTGGATGTGAGTCGGACAACGGGGATTGACGCAGGCAAGCAGGCGTCTTTAGGGGTGGTCTTTTTAGATGGCGACGACGACGGCGACCAGGATCTTTACGTGGCCAACGACGGCTATCCCAACTTGCTCTATCGCAACGACGGGCATTGGCAATTAACGGAAGTGGCAGCCTTTGCCGGGGCGGCCTACAGCGAGGACGGGCGGGCGCAGGCCGGCATGGGTGTAGCGGCTGGCGACTACGACAACGACGGCGATCTGGATCTGTACATGACCCACTTTTCGGACGACGTCAACACGCTGTACCAGAATCAAGGGGACGGTCAATTCGTCGATTTTACGGCAGCAGCGGGGCTAGGTGGTGAGGTGCGCCCCTACTTGGGCTGGAGCACAGGCTTTTTCGACTACGACAACGATGGCTGGCTGGACCTGTTCGCGGTCAACGGGCACATCTACCCCCAGGTCGCCCAGCATCCTTCGGGACTGCGCTACGCCCAGCGCAACCTGCTCTATCAGAATGCAGGTGAGACGTTTGTCGAGGTAGGGGCTACGGTTGGGCGGGGCTTTGCCGAGGAAAAGGTCAGTCGCGGCGGGGCGCTGGGCGACTACGACAATGACGGCGACTTAGACCTGCTGATCGTGAACCTGAACGACGCGCCGACTCTTTTGCACAATCTCGGCGGGAGCCGCAGCAATTGGCTGGGACTAGAGTTAGTGGGTACTGAAAGCAACCGCGATGCACAGGGGGCGCGGGTTGTACTCTTCGCGGATAATGGACAGCAGATGCGGGAAGTACAGCGCGGAGTGGGGTACTTATCGCAAAGCGACGGCCGGGTGCTCTTTGGGTTGGGGACAGCCGAGGAAGTGGAGAGAGTAGAAATCCGTTGGTCCAGTGGTCGGGTGCAGGTATTGGAGCGACCGGAGACTCGGCGTTACTTGGTGGTGCAGGAGGGGGAAGAAGGCATCGTTGCTGGTTATGCCGGGCCAGCGGATACCGAAGACTTGGTCGCGCGCAAGCAGCTAGTCGAAATAGACAGTCGGCCGGCGGTCCCTCGCTACGCGGCAGGGGACGACCAGACGGCTACAGACCACTATAAAGCGGGAGTTGAACTCTATAGACAGGGGCGCTATCAAGAGGCGATTGACGCCTTGAGAGCGTCCATTCACATGCAGCCGGACAGTCTCAAAACCTACTACTCCTTGGGGATTGCGCTCTATTCGGGGTTGGGGCGGGCCAAGGAGGCCGCGGCGGTTTTGGAAGAGGCGGTGGCCCGCGATTCGGCGTGGGCCCAAGTCTATGCGCTTTTGGGAGCGGTCTATATGGATCTCGATCGCAAAGACAGGGCTATTCAGTTTCTCAAGCGCACCGTGGCCCTGAACCCTGAATGGGAAAACTACAACCGACTGGGACTGGCCCAACTCCGCAGCGGCAACTTGACGGCGGCGAGCGCGGCGTTCGAGTACGCAGTGCGTCAAGCACCGTGGCATCCGCATCCGCACCTAAATTTAGCCCGTATTTATGAGCGACAGGGGAGGGAGCAGGCGGCTGCGCGGCAGCGGCAAATTTTCGCGCAGTTGCGGCCTGTGCAAGACCAGGTGCAGCGCCATCTAGAGAACCTAGCCGCCTTCCCAGGCGACATCGAATCTCGTCATCTGCTAGGCGAAGCCTACGTGGCACAGGGGCGCATTGAGGAGGCCCTTGCCACCTTTCGTCAGGTCATCGCCATCGATTCCAGTTATGCGCCGTCCCATTATGGCTTGGGTGCTGCGCTGCACTACAAGAGCGAATTGCAAGCTGCGATTGCGGCCTATGAACGGGCCTGCCAACTGCAACCAGATCTGGTGGGCGCTTTTGCCGATCTAGGTCAGGCTTACCACCAACTCCGCGACTATGAAGGGGCTATCGCCGCTTATCGTCGGGCGCTGGCGTTGCAGTCGGATCTGCCGGCCGTGCGGACCAAACTAGGCATGGCCTACGCCCAGCAGGGCGATTTGCAGCAGGCTATGGAGGCCTTCAAAGCGGTCCTGAACGTCGATTCCACCTTGGTCGAGGCCCGCGATGCGCTGGCACAGGTATATGCTGCACAGGAGCAGTACGCAGCGGCCATTCGCGAGTGGGAGGCCGTGTTGCGGCTGGACCCGCGCTACCCCCGCGCGGTGAGTCAGTTGCGCTTGGCGCGCGAGAAGCTCGTAAAAAAGAAAGCCCCCGATTCGCAGACAGCAGCGAAACGAGGGCTTGAAGGTGAATAAGAAGCTAGCAGATGGGTTTATTGGCCCAAGCTACTCTTGAGCTGGCCCCAACTGGTTGCTTCGACGCTCGTCGCCGAAAAGTCAATTCCCTCTTCGAGCGGAGCGAGGACAAAGTCGTTCAGCGCGATATTGCTGCTCTCCGGGGTGGTGCCCCAGAAACCCTGATAGGCGTGGTCGGACTGGGGTGCGTCAATATCGCCGTTGTTGATCGAGATGTGGATGATGTCTTCCTCTTCGAGATCGTAAATCTCGATATTGTCGGGCGTGGCACCCTCCCGGGGAATCTCGGCAATCGGCGTAATACCTAGTTCGTAGTAATAGGTGCTTTCGCCGAACATATCGCCATCAAAGGACCAACCATACGACGTAAAGTCACCACCGTCCGACAGCCAAGCTAGGTTGCCGATAGGTTCGAGCGACTGATAGACGCCTTCAATCGGCGGCACGACCCATTTATAGGCGATCCGGTTTACCGGCTCGTCGGAGAGGTTCTGCTCGTCGGCTGCTAGGTGGGTCGGGTTTACTTCGACCTCCCAGTTGTCGTCGTCCCAATGGCGGGCCGGATCTTCGCGGTCGGTATTGTGGATATTGTCAAAGACTTGGTTGGCGAAGTAGAGCTTGTTGAAATTTTCGTTCCAACCGAGGATGTGCAGCGGGTTGAAGTCGCTGAGATCGAGTTCGCCGCGACCCGCCTCGTGGAACTGAGCTGGGTCGTAGAGTTTGTCGCTGCGGATCACATAGGGCTTATCCGGAACGACATTCCAGTCCGAAAGGTCGCCGTCTATGGTCGGTACAGCGTTATCGGGAAACTGAAAGAGAAAGAATAACTCACCTGGCGGGTTGTGGGCGCTAGCGAGCCCAGCAGATACTAGCAGGACCATCAGTCCTTTTGCGATTTTTTGCATGTTGAGAAACACCTCCTCAGAATATCGGTATATCGGTCGTGGGACCAAGTTTGAATAGGGGGATGCGTTGCGAAGAAATCGCCTGTCGAAAAACCTCCTTTCAATGACCGGCTTGTGGATAATTTGGTTATACCCTACGACAATCGCCAAAAAATGTCAAACAGTTATGGTGCATAGAGACCCTTAATACGCCACCCCGAGGAACCCCATTTTTCTTTCCTTTTGCTCGACATTGAGGGATAGTTCGTATAGGTAAATCCCCGGAGGAACGCGCTGGCCGCTGGCGTCGGTGCCGTCCCACTCTTGGCGAAACTGCCCGCTGCGAGACCGCGTTGGGGGCAATGCAACCACCTCTTGCCCGGCTAAATTGTAGATATGCACGGAGACCGTGCGATCCGTCGCCACTTCGCGCAGATTGTAGGCGATGGTTAGCGTCTCGTTGAGGCCATCGCCATTGGGCGTAAAGGGGTTGGGGCCGACTTCCACATTGACCAACAAATTGCCGCCCACCGGGGTTTTAACGGCGAGCACATCGCCGGAAAAGCGGAAGGTGGCGTTGCCAGGCCGGACCTGCTGGCGGATCTGATCGGGGTCCTCGCTGTTGAAAACCCAGCTACTGAATTCAGTGCCGAAACGCAGCACGGGCGCGTTGAAGGTCACCTCCAACTGCTTGAAGCTATCCTCTTCGCCCTTCACCGCTGGAAATTCGACTACGATCCGGTCGTCGCGGATCTCATAGGGGAAAAGATCGAGATCGACTGGGGATCCGTCGAGCACAACCGCCTCAATAGTATCGACCCGGGCGTGAGTGAGTATTTCTAGGTGGTCGAAGCCGATATTGTCCGCCGCAAAGGAGGGCAGCACCACATAGGTGAAGGTGGTAGGCTCGAAGGAGTCCACTTCGATCGGCCAAATCTCGCCGACCACTTCTTGGGCCGCAGGTGCCTCACCCAACTGTAGTGAGAGTTGATCCAGCCGGGGGGCGGCAAAGGGGTCAGAAAAGAACTTGACGGCGACTTGGATATAGCGGCTAGGCCCTGGCGAGAGCAGGGGCGTGCCATCCTGCCAGGCTTCGGCGGGCACTGTCTCGTCGCGCAAGCCGGCGGCAAAATCGTAGGGTGGCGACCAGAAACTCCAGTTTTCGGTATCGTACTGGGTGGGCAGGCGGGACAACGCGTCGATCTTTAAGTATTCCTTTAGGGTGATTTGGTCCAGATCGCCGTTGTTGTTGGGGGCGAAGTAGAGTTTGGGGTCAGGGGTATGCCCGGTGCGGGTGCGGATCTCCGCCCGTGCGCCCTCGGGCAGCTCGCCACTCCAGCGGATTTGCCCCCAGCTAATCGGGCGGCCAAAGTCCAAGATTTGGGTAATGTAAGTCATCTCTTCGACGAAGCCCTCGCCGTAGACCTCAAACTCGGCGAGTTCCCAGTTGCGCAAGGGAAAGGCTTGGAAGGTGAGAAAGCGGATGGATTGCCGCTTGAAGCGCAGATCCGTCACCACGTCGAGATTCTCGCGGGTGGAGTGCAGCACGGTCAGCAAGGGGTCGTTCTTTTTGATCCAGCGCCTGCCGGGCGTGCGCCCGCACGCGCCGTCTTGGAAGGGCAGCGAAGCGTCGCCCACGCGAATATCGAACCAGCCCACGAAATTATCGGCGAAGCTGTCTGCGCCAAAGGACTCAAGGGCCGGTTTGGGATCGGCAAAATTTTCGATCAGTAGGCGGTCTTCCTCTTGGCTGAGGCGCGGATAGAAGCGAATGCGGTTGACCGGCACATTGGCACCAAAATCGAATATGATGACATCGAGGAAAGGGCGCCCTTTGCCGATGCCCGGTGCTTTGTTGGGGTCTTGCGTAAAGGGGCGAAACTGGGCGGATACGGGATTGGCGTCGAGCATGAGCTTGTTGAGGGGAGCGTTGTTGCCGGCAAAGAGACAATTGTACGCCGAAGTCCCACTGCCGTAGGATACGCTGACCTCCCCCCCGGTGAAATTCAGGGGGACTTTGTCCGACGCGGCGCTTAGATCGGTCAGGGCCAAATTTTCGAGCGGATCGATGAAGCGAGGGCGGATGGAGAGGTCGGAGAAATCGACGAGGGTGTCCCCACCGGTCTCTTGCGGAGGTGTGCCCACAGCAACGCTTTTGAGCAGTTCTCCGGTGGCGTCATAGACCAGATACGCACCCACTTCGGCTTGGCTACGGGCGTCCTGCCAAGATGGGCCATCCACGCCGCCCAGATGGTATTCGGTTCGGGCGTTCACCTGAGCAACGGTGAGCAAAACCGTGCAGACGAAGAAAGACAAAGACCTAAGCATAGCTCTTCCTTCCTTGAACTGGGGGACGAGATTTTATATATATAGGCAAAATAAAGCGATATCAACCCATTTCCAAAAGTCATTTCACAAGTACTGGCTGCCAAAAGCCGCCGCATTGGAGTGCTGCCATGCGTGTATCGGGCCATTCTTGGCGCGTTTGCGCCTTAGTATCAGGGCTGTTAGCGGTCGTTTGGTCCCCCGTTTTCGCCCTCGACATTGTTACTTTGGGAGAAGGAGGCGAGTTGGATTGGCGGGGTGAGGGCAACTCGGCCGTAGCGGTCATCGACTCGGAGTATCGCTCGCCCCTCAATCCCAACCGTCTGCTAGTGGGCAACGCGCCTGGGAATCTAATCGCGTTCGCGCATCCCGATTTTCCCCTTGGGATATTTCCCTTGCGCATAGAAGAAGGCGAGAACATCGCCAATAACACAGTGGCGCGGGGCGGTAACATAGATGCACCCAACATCTTTGACTTTGGGCGCGACGTCGGGGTCGCCAGTGGCAGTATATTCGATCGCAACGACCTCCTGCTGGCCTTGCAGGAGTTGCTCACCAGCGAGGATGGCGGCGAAAAGAAGGCGTTTGAGCGCAAGAATTTCAACGCGCTGGGCACGTTGGTCATCCTCAACTTGGGAGGGCGTTTTGGCGTCAATCGCATCCGCTTCTATCCACGCAATACCGTGCATAAATCTCCCACTACGCCCTTTCACAACGACTTCCTGCGGGCCTTTGAGCTTTTTACTAACGACGGGATCAGCCTAACCAATGACGGCAGTTTGATCTGGGATCCACTGCTGTTGCACACCGACAACGAAAATCCCGTCGTCGATGTGACCATAGACCCGCCCAGTTACGTCCAGTTCGTGCGCCTGCGAGCTACCTCTACGGTCAACTTTGAGATCGATGAATTCGAGGTGTACGGCACGGGTTTCCTCTCCGAAGCTCAGTACATTTCGGATATATTCGACGCTGGCCAGCCCGCGCTCTGGGGCGATATGCGCTGGGTAGAAGAAACTGTCGGTCCCGAGGTGTTTTCCCGTCTGCAGATCCGCACCCGCACGGCCAACGACGCCACGCCCTTTGTCTTCACGCGGCTGCTGGCGGCTCAGCGCGACGCCGAGGAGATTCCGTTCTCTTTGGAGGACCCGACCCAAGAAATGGAACTAGCTGAATACGAGACGCTGCCCAAGGCCGACGCCCTTGGCCGCCAGTGGAACCCCGGCCTTATCAGAGACGATCTAATCAACTGGAGTCCCTTCAGCACGCCCTATCCCGCGAGCGCGGCCAACGGCCCTGGGATTCCAATCGCCTCTCCCAGTCCGAACCGTTACTTCCAATTTCAAGTTTTTTTTCAGAGCGATGATCTAGAGGCGGCTCGAGGGCTGAAATCCCTGAGTTTTGAGGTGCTGACGCCGCCCTTTGCCGACGAAGTCATCGGCGAGATTTTTCCGCGCGAGGTTCGCATAGCCGAAAACACGAATTTTACGTACGCCGTGCGCCCGGTCTTGGAGACGGCCAACCTGCGCGGTTTTGACACCATAGAGATATTCACCCCTACCCGAGTAGAGAGCATAGATCGCCTAGAGTTGGTGGATGAAACCGGACAACTCGTCGCCGAGCGCGTCTTTGCCGGGCTTGAGGACACAAGCCGCGTTGACGAATTCCAAATTCTCGCAGTAGAAGACGACAAATTTTCGGTGCGGATTCCCTTCCTGCAAGAAGGCAGCGCACTAATAAAAATCCACTTTCAGACCGAGGTGTTGACTTATAGCACCGACTTTACCGCGGCGGTCCGGCTTTCCGACGAAGAGGGGGGTATATCGCAGAGCATCGTTGCGGGCGATGCAGCAACGCTGGCCACAGACGACGATGCCGATCTGTCCGGTACTACAGTATTGAGCCCCTCGGTGCTGCGCGAAGGTCGTTTGCTAGACAGGATGGAGATTGTGCCCGCGGTCTTCACCCCCAATGGGGATCGGGTCAACGATGTGGCTAGGGTGTATTATAACTTGCTCGCGTTGGATGTTGCTCGCCCAATAGAGATCGCCGTTTACGATTTGAGTGGCCGGCTAATCCGCATCATCCACGATACCCCCGAACGAAACGGACGCTACGAAGACAAGACGTGGGACGGACTCGATGCCCAAGGACAGCTAGTCCCGCCGGGGCTCTATATCGTGCGGTTGGCGATAGAAGGGGACGCACAGCAAGACGGTCAGGCCCGGCTAGTAGGCGTGGCGTATTGAACGCGGATTTTATCGCTGTCCGAGTATTTTCTGCACCAGTTCTAAATTCTTTTCTACTTCTGCCATTGCCTTGTCCTGCAAGCGCCGCTTCCGCTTGAGCAGGTCGTATTCAGCAAAGTGGTCCTGCGCTTCCGCTGCTCTGCCGAGGCGATCGTAAAGATTGCCCAGACAGGCGTGTACTTGGGGATCTTGCGGCGCGAGTTCGG
>VXZF01000507.1 GCA_009845645.1 Gemmatimonadota bacterium
TACCAAGAAGGCGGGGATCCAAGAAATACCAGCGATCGTCCACGAAATCGAGTCGCAGCAAGACTTGATGGAACTGTCGCTGATCGAGAACATCCAGCGCGAAAACCTGACCCCCATCGAAGAGGCCGAAGGCTACCGCTCGCTGACCGACAAGTGCTTCCTCACGCAAGAGGAAGTCGCCCGCAAGGTGGGAAAAAATCGCTCAACCGTGACCAATCTCCTCAGGCTGTTGCAATTGCCGCACGAAGTCCAAGACTTCTTGCGCCACGGTCAACTGCAGATGGGACACGCCCGCGCCCTGCTCGGTCTCGAAGAAGACGAAGACCGGCTCGCGCTGGCCCGCCGCGCAGTCGAGGAGAAAATGGCCGTCCGCGAGGTCGAAAAGGCCGTTGCCAATCAGCGCGTGGGTCGCAAAAAAAAGAAGGCTCCCAAAGAAATTTCCAGCGACCCCCACATCCGCGACTACGAGGAGCGGTTGCAGCACCGCTTCGGCACCGCAGTTAACATCCGTCGCACCGCGGCGAACAAGGGAGCAATCCAGATCGAATTCTACAACGATGGGGATCTAGAGCGGTTACTCGACCTGATGATCGAAGGCGAATGAACTCCGGTTGGTGCCTCCTAGTCCCGTTTCTCGCCCTCGGTGCCTGTAGCTTGCTCCACGACAACCTCCCCAACGATCCCCCGACCGTACACTTGGCGCGGATGACCTGCCAGTCGCCGAACACGGCTTCCTTAGACACCCTGATCAACAGCGCGGATGCTGTCTGTCGGGTCCAGCGCGGCGGCGAGGTTCGCTTTGAAATCCGCGCAGCCGACGAGGACGACGATCCTGTGTTCTACGAGTGGCGAGCCCCATCCGGAGGCAGCTTTCGCGATGCGCAGGCCCAAGAAACCAACTCTTGGTTCGCCCCCCAAACCATCGTCGGCTCCAGCGAGCAATTTGTCGTGCAGGTCCTCGTAATCGACCGCAACTGCGATGTCATACCCGATCTAGCCGACCGCCAGCGCTGCGCCGAAGACGCACGAGTGCTGATCGAAAACTTCCTCGTGGAAGTCGTCCAACGCGACCCCCTGCTGGAAGTAACCTCCGACGCGACCAGCGCGTTTAGCGCGCCGCAGATAGTTATCGACGCATTTGGCACTGATCCAGACGGCGACCAGCTTGAATACCACTGGGAACCGATCGCCGGGGACAGCCTTAGCATCTGGTCAGAGGAGGCCATTCGGGACGGGGAAACTGGTCGGCAGATCGGCTCGCGCGCCGTCGTCGCCGCCTTTTTTCCCGGCAGCCACAAACTGCGCGTTTCCGCAAGTGACGGTGCCGCAAACATCGAGCGCGAAATCGTCCTCCACGTCTTCATTGAGCCACCTCTGCCGGCCGGCGGCACAGTGCATCTAGTCCTGCCAACGGGTCAAGAATACGAGATAGACGCGTACGAGTATCCCAACGCCAGAGGAGAGCGGCCGCAGTCCGCTTCGTTTTTCCAAGCAGCACGTCTGTGCGCGGCCGCAGGAAAGCGCCTGTGCAGCCCGGACGAGTGGCGCGCCGCTTGCCAAGCTGGCCAAACGCGGCGCTTTTCTTCGATCGATGATTTAGCTGCCTACGACAGCCGCGACCATTTTGGCGTGCGCTTCTGCAATGTGCCGGGTTCGGCTTTTTCTCAATTCAGCGGCGACCCAACCGCACAACTCGCGCCTTCCGGCTCATTTCCCAACTGCGGCAGCGCGACCGGCGTCTTTGACTTGACGGGCAACATAGACGAGTGGACCGCCGCGCTCGACGATGCCGGCGACCTAGCGGTGTACGTGGCCGCAAGCAGCGTATCTGCGAGCGGTGCTTGCGACGGCGCAAGCCTCGTGAGCACCCTATCCATCGAAGGCCAGGACCCCTATGATTTAGAAGTCTTAGCAGAAATCATGGCCGACTCGCCCTTGCAAACCTACGAGCAGCCCCTCCTTGGCTTCCGCTGCTGCCGTTGATCCCGCTTTCTTAGCCATGGACCAAAAACAACTCCGCCACCTGCTAGAACAAGTCGCCACCGGGGACCTCGCGCCGAGCGAAGCCTTAGAACGACTTAAAAATCTGCCTTTCGAAAACCTCGGGTTTGCCCACGTCGATCACCACCGCGCCCTGCGCACGGGATTCCCGGAAGTTATTTTCGCCCAAGGCAAGACCTGCGAGCAGGTGCTGGCCATCGCCGAACGCATAACCGAGCACGGCGCGCAGATGCTGGCCACCCGCGTCGAAGCGGCCACGGCCCAAGCACTCGTCGAGCGCTTTGACCGCGCCGAGCACGACCCCCTCGCCCGTACGGTCCTAGTACCAGGAGCCGAACAGCCCGCACCCGAAGGCCTAGTCGCCGTAGTCGCAGCCGGTACTTCGGACTTGCCCGTGGCCCGCGAAGCCGTCGTCACGGCCCGCGCCATGGGCGCGCATGTCGAGGAGGTTTGCGATGTCGGCGTCGCTGGCTTGCACCGGCTCCTAGCGTACCGCGATCTCTTGCAGCAGGCGCGGGCCATCGTCGTAGTCGCCGGGATGGAGGGCGCGCTCGCCAGCGTCGTCGGCGGGCTGGTGGATATTCCGGTCGTGGCCGTGCCAACTAGCGTGGGCTACGGCGCGAGTTTCCACGGCCTCGCCGCTCTCTTGGCCATGCTCAATTCCTGTGCGGCCGGCGTGGTTGTCGTCAATATCGACAACGGCTTTGGCGCTGGGTACGCAGCCGCCCAGATCAACCGCCGCCCTTCGGCTGAGCTCAGGTCGAAGCCCAGCCAGCGCCCCGAATGATCCACGTCGCCGTGCTAGCCGGCGGCCAGAGCCGACGCATGGGCCGCGACAAGGCCCTCCTGCAATTAGGCGATCAAACTCTGATTGAACGCGTCCTCACCGCGGCACACCCCCTCGGCTATCCCTGCGTCATCATCGGCGACCCCGCCGCCTATGCTCATCTCGGGCTGCCCGTCCTTCCTGACCACCGCCCTGGTCTCGGGCCACTAGGCGGCCTGTACACCGCGCTCAGCACAACCGCTGCGCCCGTACTCCTCCTCGCCTGCGACCTACCCTTTCTCACGCCGGAATTCCTCCGCTACCTCATCAACCGACGTGGCCCGCATCAAGCGGTCGTGCCCCACACAACCACAGGGCTACAGCCACTCTGCGCACTCTACGAACCGTCCTGCTTGGCGACCGTAGAAGCCGCCATACAGGCCGATCAGCTCGGCATGCGCGACCTACTGAGCAATCTGAGTTTGGATCTGGTAAGAGAAAAGGATTGGCGGCCCTACGACGAGCACGGCTTGCTTTTTGCCAATTTCAACGCGCCCGAAGAGTACGAGCGGGCACAAGCCGCACTCCTAAAATCCAGCATCCACCACGCTCAACATCAACAATAGCGGCAGATAGAGAACCGAAGCCTTGAGCAGCCGTCGCGCACTGGCCACCGAGCGCGAAAAGCTAAGCGCGAGACCGGAGGCGAGAAACAGCGCGCCCAACACCAGCGCCCCGACTAGATAGAACGGCCCGGTGAGACCCATAAACGAAGGCAGCACCGAAAAGATCAGCAGCAGCACTAAGTAACCCATCACCTGCCAGCAGGTGCTGTTCCCATCCGGCTCGACGACGGGCAACATCTTGAAACCGCCGCGCCGATAGTCGTCGCGGAAGATCCAAGCAATGGCGTAGAAATGCGGATGTTGCCAAGCAAAGAGAATGAGAAAGAGTACCACAGCTCCCGGGTCAATCGCGCCAGTCGCCGCCGTCCAGCCCCCTACGGGCGGCAGGGCACCTGGCACGGCCCCCAGCGAGGTGTTGAGCCAATTTTGCCGCTTCATCGGAGTGTACACCACCACGTAGAGAAACGCAGAGAGAAGCGCCAAAAACGCCGTCAACAACCCAGCGGTAAAAAGCAGAAAAAACACGCCGCTCAGAACCAGCACAAACCCCATCGACAGAGCCGTACTCGGCTTGACGCGCCCGGCAGGCAAGGGCCGATTGCGCGTGCGCTTCATCAACCCATCGACATCGCGCTCCAGATAGTGGTTGAGCACCGACGAGCCGCACGTGGTCAGGCCCGTGCCGACGAGCAGGCAGCAAAAAAGCAGCGGCGCGTGGATTCCTTGCCCGCCTAAGAAAAATCCAAAGGCGGCCGTAACCAGCACCAAAAAGGCAATTCTCGGTTTAGTCAGTTCCCAGTAGTCGCGCCAAGTATCAGTCATATCTATCTCGTTCCGCGACAAAAATATAAAGCCAGATCCATCGACGGACAATAAGACGAGGCGAGTTGACGCGGTTCGGCACCCCACCTATCGTACTTTGTACCATGACCCAAGACATTGCCCAACGCATCGCCGCGCTCGCGGACGAATTAGAAGATCACCTCTACCGCTACCACGTCCTCGACGCCCCCACCATCTCCGACCGTGAATTCGACCGCCTCCTCGCAGAACTGCAAGCCCTCGAAGAGGCCCATCCCGCACTCAAGCGGCCCGACTCGCCCACCCAGCGCGTCGGCGGCGCACCCACCAGCGACTTTCCCACGGTGCGTCACGCGCGGCCCATGCTCAGCCTCGACAACAGCTACTCGCGCCAAGACGTGGAAGACTTCGACCGGCGGGTGCGCCAGAGCCTGCCCGACGAAGCGGTCGAATACGTCTTCGAGCTAAAAATCGACGGCGTGGCTCTCAGCCTCATCTACCAAGACAGCCTACTCGTGCGCGCCGTCACCCGCGGCGACGGCGTCCAAGGCGACGAAATCACGGCCAACGCCCGCACCATCCCCACCATCCCTCTCCGCCTGCGGCAACCGGGGATCAATTGCGAAATCCGCGGCGAAGTCTATATGGAAAGCAGCGACTTCGCCGACCTCAACGACCAGCGCGTGGCCAACGACGAGCCGCTTTTTGCCAACCCGCGCAACTCCACGGCCGGCTCGCTCAAGCTGCAAAACCCCAACATAGTGGCCAAGCGCAACCTGCGCTTTTTCGCCTACTGGATACACGCGGAAGACAGCAGCCAGACGCGCCACAGCGAATGCCTCGAAACACTCCGCGAATGGGGTCTAAGGGTCCCTAAGCACCACCGCTGTTCCTCGATAGCGGACGTGTTCGACCACTACGACCACTACGCCGCCGACCGTTCCAAACTTCCCTACGAAATCGACGGAGTGGTCATCAAGGTCAATAACCTCAGCCAGCAGGAGCGGCTGGGCTACACAGCCAAAAGCCCGCGCTCGGCCATGGCCTACAAGTTTCCGGCCTATCAAGCCCGCACTCGGCTTCTCGATATCCGTCTGCAAGTCGGACGAACGGGCGCAGTAACGCCGGTGGCCGTTTTAGACCCCGTGCCTTTGGCTGGCTCGACCATCGCCCGGGCCAGCCTGCACAACGCGGACGAAATCCGCCGCAAGGATATTCGCATCGGCGACACCGTGCTCATCGAAAAGGGCGGCGACGTAATCCCCAAAGTCGTAGAGGTAGATCCCAGCAAGCGGCCCGACGACGCCGAAGAATATGCCTTCCCCAACCAATGCCCCTCGTGCAGAGGTCCACTCACCCGCGACGCCGAAGAAGCCGTCACGCGCTGCGATAATCCCACCTGCCCGGCCCAACTGCGCCGCCGCCTCGAACACTTTGCCTCGCGCAACGCCATGGACATCGAGGGCTTGGGACCGGCTGTGGTCGAACAATTGGTAGAGCAGGAATTAGTAAAGGATTTAAGCGACCTCTACGAACTCGACGTAGAATCCCTTGGTGCCCTAGAGCGGATGGGCGAAAAGTCGGCGCAAAACCTCCTCGACGGCCTCAAACGCAGCACGAAGCAGCCTTTCGACCGGATGCTCTTCGCCCTCGGCATCCGCCACGTGGGCGCGACCGTGGCCCGCACCTTAGCGCGGGAATTTGACAGTCTTGACAATCTATGCAAGGCCAGCGTCGAAGAGTTGGAAGACACTCACGAGATCGGCCCGACCATCGCCCGCAGCCTTTACGCCAGCCTCCCCGATCTCCCCGCACTCGATCGCGTGCTCTACAAGCTCAAGAATAAGGCCAAGTTGCAGTTTGAGATGAAAGCGGAAGAAGCAGCCGTGCCAGCGTCGCATTTCAGCGGCAAGACCGTAGTCATCACCGGCACCCTGTCGGGCTACAGCCGCGACGAAGCCGCCGCGCTGATCGAGCGCTTGGGGGGCAAGACCACGTCCAGCGTCAGCAAAAAAACCGACCTGCTCATAGCAGGCGAAAAAGCGGGATCCAAACTGGCTAAAGCGAAGGAACTCGACGTCGAAGTGCTCGACGAAGCAGCCTTTATCGCGCAACTAGAAGAGGCCGGGGAGGCCTAATCTCCTTCTAGTTGCTGCTTTCCTTTCTCAAAGATCTCGTCGGCCTTTTCCAGCAACGCCTCGCCCCACATCACAACCTCACTGCCGATCACTTCGATCCGTTTCCACCAGTCTGAGTCGTCGCCTTGAGTAAAGTACAGGCCGACCAACAAGACAATCGCGCACACCACCGCCACCTTGAAAATCTTGCGCAGCAAGCTGCCCAGCAATACCACCGCCACCAACAGCAACAAGGTGGCAATGAGCGGGTGCGCCTCCGCATAGGCGATGAGCGCTTCTAGAGAAAAATCGTCCAGCATAGCCATCTCCTAGCTCAAGCCAACGACGCAAATTCCCATTCCTCCAATTCCACCATCCCATCCACGGCCACCGGCATTCCCACGCCCAAACCCGCCACTTGCAGCGAGCCTACCTCGATCTTTCCTTCCCGCACATCCAAGGCCACCAACCCACTGTCCACCTCCCGATAGAGCTTCCCATGCGTGGCCAAGCAGGCCGCTCGCTCGTCTGCGGTCAAGTGATCCAACCCCCGCACGTAGTGGTGCCCGTTGCGCTCAACGTGCCCGATCCCCAAGGCCGCCACGTGCGCCAAATCTTGGTGCAGGGGCACCACCGGCAGGTTCATCAGGTCCTCGCCCGAGAGAAAACAGCCCTCCCACTGCCGCGCCAACGCCAGATTGGCCAGCGCCTTGACCAGCCCTTTGCACGCCTTGGACGAAACGCCCTCGTATCCCAGCGCCAAAGCCTGACGGAAGGTGTCCTGCGCATCGTCCGACTCGTCGATGAGCAAGGGACGACGCGCAGCCGCGGCCCGGATGCCCGGTTCCAGTGCGGCATCCAAGGCCACGCTTCGCTCTAGGGGCTGCTCGACGTAGAGGATACGCTCGTACAAACGCGGCTGCTCGGCTGCAAGGGCCTCGATCAAGCCAATGAGCGAATCCATTTCTTGGTATTGCTCGTTGCCATCGAGCGTGACCTTGTACTCGGCGTCGCGCCCGTCCAACAGCTCGGCAATCGCAGCCAACCGCGCCAAGTCGGCTTCCAAATCGCCGTTCACCTTGACCTTGAAGTACGTCAGCCCTTGGCGCTCGACGCAATCGGCCAGCGACTGCGGCAATCCGTCGTCCAACCGCTCCTCGGGCGCAATATCGCTTGGGACAATCGGGTCGGCCAATCCCACCGTGTGCCGCACGTGCAACTGCTCAAGCGGCGCAGCCCCGATCACTTGGCCGGGCTCTACCCCTTGCAGTTCGGGGTGAATCGCCCCCAGATCCAAGCCGAGGAGATTGGCCTTGAGCAATTCGAAGTAACTCGCGCCCACACCGCATCCCACCGCGTCGATCAGGGCGCGTTCCATCAGCGTACTACCGTGGATAGCCGTCAACCGATTCAAGCCGTGCGCGTCACCAGCAGATACCGTCTGCGCATAACCGTCCTGCCATATAGCAAAGAACGACGCGGGTGACCGCGCCGCATCCAAATACGCCGACCGCGCCGACCGCGCCGACCACAGCAAGTCGGCGACATTGTCTTCGTAGCTTTTGGCCGGGTCCTTATCGAACCATTTAGGCGGGAGGATGTCAGCTGCGACCCCTTGTACCGGAGTGCCGTTTTTTAGCGCTCCCTGAGCCACCACGTGAAGGATTGGCACAGCGGTCAGCACGGCCGCGCCGTATTTGAAAGGCATGCGGGTATGCACATTTCGCATATAGAACCGCACGTCCTCAAGCCTTATTTCTACGGCACTCACGAGAGTTGCGCCTCCGCCAGCGGCTGCATGGCCGCGATATCGACCGCGCCATCAACCCCGAGTCCAGGCCGCTGTAGGGAACCGACCGCGATTCGGCCTTCGCGAATATCGAGAAAACCACTCTGCCCCTCGGCGCGGTACAGATCGCCGTGCCGCTCAAAGCACCACGCCCGCTCAGCAGCCGACAAGTGATCCAGCCCCCGCACGTAGTGGTGCCCATTGCGCTCGACGTGATCGATCCCCAACGCCGCCACGTGTACCAAATCTTGGTGCAGCGACACCACCGGCACCACGGTCAAATCCTCGGCCGAGACAAAACAGGGATGGCCCGCGGCCGTGCGCTGCCAGGCGAGCGCACTGTTGGCCAACGCCTTGACCACACCCTTACAAGACTTGGACGAAACGCCGCTGTATCCCAAGTCCAACGCGCGGCGGAAGGAATCCACGGATTCGTCCGATTCATCGATCAGCAGGGGGCGTTTCGCCGCCAAAACCCCGAGGTCGTTCTTTAGCGCGGGATCGAGAGAAAGGGCGCGGTCCATGGGCTGCTCGACGTAGAGGATGCGATGATAAAATACCCCCAATTCCTTTTCAATCCTCTCCAACAAACCCAGCAAATCGGCCGCGTCGCCGTACTGCTCGTTGCCGTCAAGCGTGATGTGATACTCCGCACCGCACTCGTCCAAGAGCGAGGCGATTTCCGCTAAGCGGTCGAAATCATCCGTGGGGTCGCCACCGATCTTGATCTTAAAATAGCGCAGACCCTGACTCTGAATGCATTCCTCCAAGGACTGTGGCAAGCCGTCGTTCAACCGCTCTTCGGGCGCAATTGCGGCCGTGAGGATGGGATCGACCAAGCCAACCGTATGGCGAATGTACAGCGAGCGCACTGGCGCCGCCGGCAGCACTGCCGCAAGCTCCAGTCCCTCTAGCTCCGGGTGAATCCTCTCCAGCGCCAACCCAAGGACATTGTCCTGTAACAGCGCAAAATAGGGCTGCTCCAGCGCGACCCCCAAGCCATCGATGAGCGCCCGCTCCATCAGAGCCGCGCCATTGGATGCCAGCAGGTCGTTGACGCCTCGCGCCCGGCCCCACGCCCGACCCGCCTCGTAGCCCGCCTCCCATATGGCGAATGGGGTTGCGCCGCCTCGACTCGACTCCCGATAAGCGGTGGCAGCCGCTTGTGCTCCATCCACCAAGTCCCGGATGCCATCGGCCATCAACTTGTTTGGGTTTTTGTCGAACCACCTAGGCGACAGCATGTCCGCAGTCCAGCCTCGCGCCCGACGGCCATTATCCAACTCTAGGTCCATGGCCACGTGCAGCGCGGTCAGGCTATCAGCGACTACGTTGCCGAACTTAAACGGCATCCGCATCCGCATCTCGCGCACGTAAAATTCGATGTCTTTAATCGTCACTAACATTC
>VXZF01000497.1 GCA_009845645.1 Gemmatimonadota bacterium
CGGCCGTAGCCGATGTTGACCTCGCCCGGCTCGCGTAGGTGCAAGACAAATACGGCGTGGGCGTGCAAGCGATTGCCGGGGCCGACGCCCTGTTTGCGGCCCAATGCGTGGACGCTGTGATCGTAGCGACCCCCCATTACTTCCACCCCCCGCTAGTGATCCAAGCCTTCGAAAACGGCCTGCACGCGATGAGCGAGAAGCCGGCTGGAGTCTATACGCGCCAAGTCCGCGAGATGAACGAGGCCGCGGCTAAGAGCGACCGGGTCTTTGGCATGATGTTCAACCAGCGCGCGCGCGGCGAGCACCAAAAGCTGAAGTCACTCGTCGAATCCGGCGAACTGGGACCGATTCAGCGCACGATTTACATCATCAACAACTGGTTCCGCGCCCAGAGCTACTACGATTCGGGCGGCTGGCGAGCGACTTGGGCCGGCGAGGGCGGCGGCGTGTTAGCCAACCAATGTCCGCACAATCTAGACCTGTGGCAGTGGATCTGCGGGATGCCGCAGCGGGTGCGGGCCTTTTGCCGCTTTGGACAATACCACGATATTGAGGTCGAAGATGACGTAACGGCCTACGTCGAATACGAGAATGGAGCTACGGGCATTTTTATCACCTCTACGGGCGAGGCTCCGGGGACCAATCGGCTGGAGATTTCAGCGGACCGCGGCAAGGTGGTGTTGGAAGGTGGCAAAATCACCTTTTGGCGCACGACGGAGTCGGCGAGCAAATTCCTTGAGGAGTGGCCGCATGGGTTTGGCAGCCCGGAGGTTTGGAAATGCGAGATCCTGGGTGGCGGCGGCGAGGAGCACAAGGGGATTACCCAGAACTGGGTGCAAGCCATCCGCACGGGGTCGCCGCTGTTGGCTGCGGGAACCGAGGGGATTAATGGCGTGGAGTTGTCCAACGCGATGTTACTTTCGACGTGGACGGATGATTGGGTACATATTCCGGTGGATGAGGATTTGTACTACGAAGAATTGCAAAAGCGGGTGGCTACTTCTAAGGAGAAGGAGGAGGGCGGAAAGGTGATGGACGTGCAAGGGACGTTTTAATACCAAGAGAGCGGCAGGGAGTTGTCCTCGCCGATAGCTCGAATTTTGGAAGGAGGGAACCGTGAAACTTGCGTTGATGTCAGGAAATCTGCTGTCGTCGGCAGAGATGCGGTCCGAGGGATTCGAGGCGGTGCAGATGTTTTTCGGCGGAGGAGCGGACGGGGATGCGCGGGACCCGTCCGCGGAGGATATCGACAAAGCGCTACAGGCGGCTGACATTGCGCTGGCGGCGATGACCTTGCACGTCGATCTGGTCGGGCCAAAGGGGATGGTCCGGGAGGATGTCACAAGGTTAATGCGCTGTGTGAAGAAAACCGCAACGCTCGAAGGGCGTTTCGGCGACAACCCGCGACCAGTGCTGGTGTGGCATCCGTCGGGGTATCCAGAGGAGGACGTTGACGATCGGGCGGTGTTCGAGGGGTTATGCACAGGGCTGATGACGGCCTGCGCGACCGCGGAGCGGCTTGGCATTGTCATTGCGGTGGAAATGACGCGCGCGGGGAGCGTTGATGGGGCGGAGCGCTTTTGGCGATTGCAGGACCGGGTGGGCTCCAAAGCGCTCAAAGTCTGCATGGACGCGGCGAACTTCGCGCCCGACCGCACTCCGCTGGTGCGCGCAGTGCGGATGCTTGGCCCCGATATTGCCATCGCCCATGGCAAGGACGCGCGCTTTGCCGAAAACGGCGAGGTCGTTGACTACGGGCCGACGGGGTCGGGGTGCTTGGATTATCCAGCCTATATCGACGCGTTACAGGAGTGGGCGCAGGTGCCCTATTTCGTCTTAGAGTACTACAGAAATCGCGAAGACATGTTGAAGGCGCGCGATACTGTGCGGGCCTGTTTGTAGAAAGAGCTTCAGCCTCTCTTAAAATCGCTGGACATATACTGTGAAAGAAATCGCCATTGCAAACTTCTATTCTTGGTCCATCTTCAGCCAAGAGCGCCAGATTGACTTCAACGGTCATCTGTGGGTACGGGAAGAGGACAATGTCCTGATTGATCCGGTGCCCATGACAGCGGCTGACTTGGAGCAATTCGACCAATTGGGCGGGGCTGCTTGGATCGTGCTGACCAACTGCGATCACGAGCGCGAAGCCGCTTTTTTCCAAGACCGCACTGGCGCTCGTATCGCTGCCCACCGCGCCGACGCCGACTTGTTTGACCAGCCACCGGGCCGCTTGCTGGACGACGGTGAGGAGATCGTCCCTGGGCTCCGAGTAGTGCATTTGGCACACGGCAAGAGTCCGGGGGAAATCGCCCTGTACTGGCCAGACCTCAAGCTGGCCTTAGCGGGCGATCTAGTCGTCGGTGCGCCGCTGGGCCGCATTACATTGCTAGCGGATGCCAAGCTCGCCGATCCGCCCCAAGCCGCCTTGGGCTTGCGCAAATTGTTGCAACTCGATTTTGACGCTCTGTTGATGGGCGATGGTCATTCCGTTCTACACGACGCCCGCCGACTGTTGCTCGAATGCTTGGAGGAACGGACCGACATTTACATCAATAAGATCAATGTAGAGGATATTCCTTGGACGTCGGGGGGTGGACCTGCGGGCTACCGCTGGGAGATCAAGGATATCGACCCGCTCATCGGTGGCCAGCATCTGGGCTACTGCCTCTTCCGCCTGTCCGCTGGCCAGTCAATCTGTCCGCAGCACTTTCATCACTTTGAAGAGGAAATGTTCTACATCCTCGAAGGGGCCTGTACGCTGATCAGTCCCCGAGGTCCAGTGGCGGTAGAACAGGGTGACTTTATCGCCTTCCCACCCGGTTCCCGCAGCGCTCACAAGTTCACCAATCAGGGACAGCAACCCTGTGTGCTCTTGGCCTTGAGCAATGTCCTGCCGCACGATTTGGCCCAATATCCCGATTCCGACAAAATTAACATCCGTTCCTTAGACCGACAGCGCATTTTCCGCCGTGCCGACGCAGTGGATTACTGGTCGGGTGAAACGGATTGAGAGGGTAATATGAGCAACGTTTTGCGACTGAATCTGCGCTCTCAGCGCCTTGCACAAGACGATGGCGGCCACGCTATCTGGCAGGTGCAGACTAGTACTCAAGAATGGGCGGCGGATCAGACCGCGATCTTGCTGTGCGACGTGTGGAATGGCCACTGGTGCCGAGGTGCGGTCGAGCGCCTCGACGCTATGATCGAGCGGATGGATGCAGTGGTTCGGGCGGTGCGCGCGGCTGGTGGCCTGATTGTCCACGCGCCTTCGGATACCATGGATTTTTACGCCGATGCGCCAGCGCGTCAGCGCGCGATCGCGGCTCCTCAGGTTGCGCCGCCGCCCGCCGCCGAGCGTCCAGATCCGCCGCTGCCGGTGGATGATTCAGATCACGGGTCGGATACGGGCGAGACTGAGACCTATAAGGCTTGGGATCGGCAGCATCCGGGGATTGGGATCGACCAAGAGCGAGATATTATTTCGGATAAGGGGACAGAGGTGTATAGCTATTTGCAGCACCAAGGGATTGCCCATCTGCTAATTATGGGCGTCCATACCAACATGTGCGTTCTGCACCGGACCTTTGCCATTAAGCAAATGGTGCGCTGGGGAGTGGATGTAGCGTTGATCCGCGACTTGACTGACGCGATGTACAATCCGGCCATGCCGCCGTACGTCAGCCACGACGCAGGCACGGGCTTGGTGGTGGAGTTCATCGAAAAATTTTGGTGTCCGAGCGTGGAGAGCAAAGATATGATATAATATAAGTGGGGGTACATCGCGCCTTATTGACCAAGGTCGCCTATGCACAGGCGATTTGCACCTAAAAGCAAACCTAAAGGAGGTGCTTTTATGCGACTCATCAGTACGTTTTGCCTCATGCTGGCCCTTGTACTGGCCGGCACTGCCCATGCCCATATCGGCGAAAAGGTCTTTCTGATCTTCGAGATTCCGGACGCCGACCTGGGGGATCTCGATCTCTTCGATGGGGACATCTCAGACTGGGAGGATGTGGTCGGCGACGCTTCGCTCACGCCTGAAGATTTTTTCGCCGATCCAACCGTCGGCGATGGTGCCCAGTACGATCCGGCCGATATGGACTATCGGGTTTGGCTGGGCTGGAACAACACCAACAATCGGCTCTACCTCGCAGCCGAGCGCACCGACAATGTGTACATCAACGAGTACGCCGGCGGCGCGCCCGCCTCGGTGTGGCAGCACGACTCGGTCGAGTTCATGGTGGATGGCGACCACTCCGGTGGCCAGTACAATTTCGGCAACAGCGAAACCATGACCGACGAGGAGAAGGCACTCAACCAGAACCGCCAAGCCCAGAAGTGGAACGCGATTTTCGATTCGCCCGACGGGCGATTTTTGGGCTATCCTGGCCGGGCCGATTGGCTCAACTCGCCGCCCTTGAGCGATGGCGGCGGCGCGTCGGTCGGCGAAGGACCGACCACGTCGGTCCTCGAAATCTACGTCACTCCCTATGACGATATCGTCTTCAGCGATCAGGCTGCCAGCGTGGCCACGGATCTAGAGGCCGGTAACATCATCGGCTTCCAGATCGCCATGCCCGACTTCGACGAAGCCCCCCAACAGTACCGGGGCTATCACACCCTCTCAGGCCAAGCGGCGACCTTCCGCTTTGCCGAGCGCTTCGTCGATGGCCAGCTAGTCGGTGCCGGCGACGCCACCGCGGTGACCGACCGGTCGTGGGCAAGGATCAAGGCGAGTTTTAGCGAGTAGGTTTTCTACTTCTTTTTACCACCCCATGTGAGAGAGGCTGCACTTCTCTCGCATGGGGTAATTTTATCTTTGAAGCCAAGCCGTCTGGAAATTCTTGATGTGCCTCAAGTGCGAGTGGACGGTTTCTAAGGGCCGATGTTATCGACTCTTTTGAAAGTAACAACACCTAACAAAACTATCGGCTGGACGGCCATTGTGCTGGGGCTGCTTTGCGGCTCGGTGACAGCGCAAGCGGCGACACGCGTTGAAGTGCCTATTTTTGAGGGCGGTGCGGGACTAGACTTTTTCTTTTTTGCGGCACGCGAGTACGAAAAGGTCCGTCCCGATGTGCAGGTCGATCTCTACGGCGATCCGCGCATTGCCGACAAGGTGCGGGTGCGGATTCTCGAAGGGACGTTCCCGGAAGTCAGCAACGCGGGGCTCAATTACTGGGCGCTAATCCGCAACGGCGAAATCCTACCCCTCGACGACTTTCTGGACGGGCCGAGTTGGGACGGGGACCAGACTTGGCGCGAATCCTTCCTGCCCGGCAGCCTCGACCGCTATGAGTACGAGGGCAAGATCTACGGCATTCCCTTCCTCTACTCGGTTTACGCCGTCTGGTACAACAAGAACATGTTCTCAGAGCACGGCTGGGCACCGCCGCGCACTTGGGACGAGTTTTTCGCCCTCTGCGAGCAAATCCATGCCGCAGGGGTTTGGCCGCTGGCCTTTCAGGGGCGCTATCCAGGCTATATCGGCGGCGTGACCGACAACGCCTATTATCACCTCGCTGGCCGCGAGCGGTTCTACGAGCAGAAGGATCTAGTGCCGGGCAGTTTTGCCAATCCCGAATTTGTGACGGCTCTCGAGCTTATTCAGCGCACGGCGCAGGAGTACTTCCAGCCTGGTGCCCTCGGCATGAGCCACACCGAGGCGCAGCTCGAGTTTTTCTTGGGGCATACGGCGATGGTTTTTTGCGGCTCTTGGCTCAAGAGCGAGATGATGGGCAAAATTCCCGATGGCTTTCGCTTGGGGGCATTTAATTTGCCTGTAGTCGAGGGCGGGGCTGGCGAACCCGGTGCCATATATACTGGTGCCGGGTATTACTTTGTCTTCAAAAACAGCGCCCATCCCGAGTTGGGCGCGGATTTTTTGCGCTTTATGAGCTCGCGGGAGATGGCGGGGACCTTTGCCGAGATGCGCGATGTTTTGGTGGCCGTCCATGGGGCGATGGAGGGGCGGACCAGCGAAGATTTGCAGGACTTGGTGGCGCTGGCGCAGCAGGCGACGACTACCTATGGCACCGCTCCGGGTGAGGGCTTCCCGGAGATGGACCAGTTCCTCAACGACGTGCGCTTCAAGATCGTCAATGGGCAGATGACGCCAGAGCAAGGGGCCAAAGAGTTGGAGTCGGCGGCTGAGGCCGTGCGCAACCGCAGCCAGCAACCGGATCAAATCACCATCCGCCACCTGTGGAAGCCCGCGCTGCTGTTGGGGCTGTTGGTGCTGGCGATGGGCTATTGGTTTTACACGACGGCGCGGCAATGGCGCGAAAGACAGACGGGCCAAGTTCCCCGACCTACTAGCACTGTGCGTCTGCGCTGGGCTGGGGTGGTGTTCTTCGTCGGTCCAGCTGCGGCGTTCTACACGCTCTTCGTGGTGGTGCCCAGCATCAAGTCTTTCGTCTGGAGCGCGATGCGCTGGGATGGGCTGACCGAGATGGCCTTCGTCGGGCTGTTGCACTTCCAGCGGCTGCTGTTTGAGAGCGATGAGTTCTGGATTGCGCTGTCAAACAATCTCTTCATCATGTTCATCATCCCGCTCTGCGTGTTGCCGCTGGCGCTTTTTCTGGCGGTGTGCATCAGCCGCGAGGTAGTAGGGGCTAAGCTCTTCCGCATCGTCTTCTTCTTTCCCAACATTCTCGGCGGGGTCGCGGCGACTTTGCTGTGGATGCACTTGTACAATCCACAGGGCGGGCCGATCAACACGGTGTTGGTCGCGTTGGGATTGGAGGGATTTGAGGGGTTTGCGTGGCTGGCGCAGGACAATCTTTACTGGGCGCTGATACCCATGTCGATTTGGGGTGCGGCTGGGTTTAACATGGTGCTGTTTTTGGCGGCGATGGAGAGCATTCCGCAGAGCATGTACGAGGCGGCGGATATCGACGGGGCCTCGGCTTGGCGGCAGTTTTGGTCGATTACGGTGCCGCTGATTTGGGAGGTGCTGTCGATAGCGATTGTGTTTATGATCATCGGCGGGATGAAGGCGTTTGAGGTGATTTGGCTGCTGACCAATCAGCGGCCGACGACCGACAACCACGTGATTGGCACGCGGATGGTGCAGGCTATGTTTACTGAGTTCAAGGTGGGGGAGGCTACGGCGATTGCTGTGCTGCTCTTTTTGATCGTCTTCTTTGGCACTACCGCGACCTTGCGCGCAATGAAGCGCGAAGCTGTGGAGTTTTGAGCATGGCAGAACAAGAAAAATTTTCCATTGCCAAACCTTTTGTCTATTTGGTGCTGTGCGGCTATCTGACGGTTGTGGTCTATCCGATGCTGTGGCTTTTGTACACTTCGCTGAAGACCGACCGCGAGATTTTTCTTAATCCCTTCAGCCTGCCCGAGATCGACGCCTTGCAATGGATCAACTTTGCCAACGCTTGGACTAAGGGGCACTTTGGCGACTACTTCTTTAACAGCGTCTTTTTGACTATCTCGACGGTGGCGGTCTCCATGCTGCTGGCGGCGATGGCGGCCTATGCACTGGCGCGCTTTAATTTCTTTGGGGTAAGGCCGATGTTTTTCTACTTCTTGGCCGGGCTGATGATTCCGTTGCAACTGTCGATTGTGCCGCTCTTTTTTCAGATGAAGGACTTCGGACTGCTCAATTCGCGGCTGGGTATTCTGATAGTCTATGTGGCCTTTGGGATGCCGTTCGCCATCTTTATCCTCACGGGGTTTTTCAAGTCTTTGCCCTCTGGGTTGCACGAGTCGGCGCTGATAGATGGAGCGGGGGAGTTTCGGGCGTTTTGGTCGATTATGTTGCCGTTGGCGCGACCGGGGCTTATTACGGTGGGCATCTTCGCGTTTTTGGGGACTTGGAACGAGTTTTTCATGGCCTTTATGTTCCTGTCTGGGGAGGGGTCGCAGGCGTTGCGCACGCTGCCGTTGGGGCTGGCCAACATCACCATTGTCAGCCAGTATCGCAGCGATTGGGGGATGGCCTTTGCCGGGTTGGTGTTGATTATGGCTCCGACGATGCTGGTGTATGCTTTCTTGCAGCAATATCTGACGAAGGGGATTACTGTTGGGGCGCTTAAGGGGTAGAAGGGCGAGGAGGGTGGAGCGATTTTTTATTTAACAAGTGCCTCTCGATGTGTCTTGTGAGATTCCTCGTATAAGGTCATCACGTCCAAATCTGGAACTTCTTCTGGTGCAAAGTACCACTTCGCAATGAGCTTCTCGCCATCCACAGCCTGTACTTTAAGATCAAAGACCACCTTTTGGGTTGGGTATGTTAATTCAAGTTTATCGCGCACTTGCTTCAGATCTACTGGGAAAGCAGCACCTTGCTTGGGCGCAGTGAGCTTGACATGCACGAAAAGCGGTACTTGTTGATTGAAAGTATCCAATCCGTGTACCGACCCGAGGACATCGAGATAGTAGCGAAGCAACAGGTCCTTATTGCGATCAATGGTAATGTCTCCTACCAGAGCACGGACGAGCGCACGCACGAAACGCACTAGATAGTCAATCTGTTTACTGCTCAAGATTAGACTAGTGCCCTGCTCGGAACTTGAGAGAGTCAATGTGTCTTCGGAGACAGAGAAGCTATTTTTATGCACAATCTCATGGCGATATGGCAGCAGTTGACAAAATAGTGCCTTGGCATAGGTGTAAAGGTACGGTTGACTATCGAAGAGAGTTGGTAGTTGGAGATTGGATTCTTTCTTCAGCAGCTCCACCTTCTTCTTAAAAGGTCGGGGAACAGTTGTAAAATTCTCTTCAATGATCCACTCAAAGATCACATCTAGAGTCTTGAAGGAAGCCATAAAAGTAAAAGGCATCATGGTGTTTATGATTGTTGCGTTATAAAGAGAGGAGAGGTAGTCTTCAGAGACCATTTCTACATTACAAAACTCATCACCGCTCGTGAGCTCGATTACTGGTGGATCGTCCTTACCCTGCACCCTATCATAATTCTTTTCCAAAAAACTGAGAAACCAGATCTCATAATCCAACTTAGTCCGAAGTGCTGTGTTATGGACAGTAGCCAATTCCTTATCTTCTAGTTTTGATCTGATCTCTTCAAAAAGTTTTACGACCTCGGGCGTATAAAGGCGTTCGCCACAACGAAAACAAACTGCAGCTTGAACTTTTACGATCTCCGTGTGATTGCCAACTCGTAGAACTTTCTCGACTTCCTTTTCAATAATATCGCCACTACACACTGGACATTTTTCAAACGGCGTCATTACTACGTTCTCCTTTCACGCCAATTGATCCAACGTGTTGGATCTGGGCGGTAAACAGTAACCAAGATTGCCTGTTGAATCTCCTCATTATAGGACCAAACGCTGTGAATTGGTTCTCCATCTAGGTTTGTTCCATATATCAGACAACTTGGGTATGGTTGATCCTCTGGATAATCTTTGATAATTTCACCATTGCGTACGGAATAGAATATTTCTTCAAAATCTAGTCCATCGTCTTGGGCTTCTTCGCTTGCATGATTAGTG
>VXZF01000439.1:0-6457 GCA_009845645.1 Gemmatimonadota bacterium
TATCCAGGTGCCCAGTTCGGCTTCCACGTGGAGGGCACCGGCAGCTTCCGCAAGGAAGGCTACTTCATGCCCGAACCGATCCTAGACGCCGATAAAGTAATTTCCATCGCCGCCATGAAGACCACAATCTACGGCACCACCCTAGGTATCAAAAATTACGTCGGCACCCTAGCCTCAGGAGCCTACGGCGATGGCACCTCCAAGCGCCAACACTACCAAAACAACCCCGAGCACGGGTACGTGGATCTGTTCGCCTACAACCCAGCGGCCTATACCGTCATCGAGGGATTCTGGGGCACCGAAGGCGACGGGCCGCAGTGGGGGCAGAACGTCCAGCACAATGTGGTGGTAGCCGGCGGCGATCCCCTCGCTACCGAAGCCGTGGCCAACGTGGTCATGGGCTTCAATCCACTCGACTTAGAGCATCTCTACCTAGCAGCGACCAAGGGCTTTGGCACTTTCGATCTAAACCGAATCCAAGTGGAGGGACGCGCGCCCGCTAGCGTACAGCGCAACTTCGTCAAATCTCGTGGTGGCGGTCGCAGTGGCGCGTTCTACGGGCGTGGCATCCGGCGCTGGCTCGTCGCTGGGCCGTTCCCCAACAGCAGCGATATCGGCTCCGAGCCTCTGCCCAACGAAGCCCAGCTATATCCCCGAGAGGGCGAGCCGGCCGGCGATGTGGAGTGGACGCAGGTGGAGCACCTTGGTTACACGGCTGAAATTTTGCCGCTGGGCGACCTCAATGGAAAGGATCAGGACATCGCCAACTACGCCTTCACTCTAGTGCATACACCGCAGGCGCAGGAAGGCTTCCTGTGGCTCGGCTACGGCGACTACGCCAAAGTCTGGCTGAATGGCGATGTGGTGTATGAGAACATCGCCCGGCGCAATTTTCAACTAGCCGACCAGAAGGTTCCGATCCGCCTAGCACAGGGGGAAAACAAACTACTCTTCAAGGTCGGCAACTCGGCCGGGAACACCATGCTGGCCGCACACGTGGTGGACCAAGACGGAGACCGCCTGCCCGGCATCGAATTCCTGCTGCCGGGCGAGATTCCCACGGCCGTAGAAGAGTCCGTGGCCAGCCAGCCTCTACCGGAAGCACCGGCGTTGCTGGAAAACTACCCGAATCCATTCAATCCCATCACCCGCATCCGATTTGCCTTGCCCCAAGCAGGTTCTGCCAAGCTGGATATCTACAATGCGGCGGGCCAGTGGATCTGCACCCTAGTGGAAGGAGAGGTCGCCTCGGGCTATCACGAGGTAATGTGGGACGCACGCAATGCCTCGGGCTTCAACATGGCTAGCGGAATCTACTTCGCCGTCCTCAAGGCCGGAGACCTGCGCAAGACCCGACCCATGACCCTGGTCCGTTGAGCGAGGCTTCACCGCGCCTTCAGGCGTGAAAATGATTCAAACCCTTTACCACGACCTGACGCATCCGCTCTGGCAGGCCGCCAGCATTGCAGAGTACTACCTGCGAAATACCTACACGCTGCGCGTCTTGGCAAATTTCTGGGATTTGGCGGCCCAACTCTGGTACTTTGTGGTGCTCGGTGCCTTGTTCAGCACTCTAGCTTGGCGCTACTTGCCTAAGACTCGAATCCGTCGCACGCTCCAGCAGCGGGCCAACGGCTCCATTGTGGCATCCACCCTGCTGGCCCTGATCTCGCCCCTGTGCACCTTTGCCGCCATTCCCGTGGCTGGCCGCCTAATTAACATGGGTGTACCGGCCGCACCCTTGGTGGCCTTTGTCGTGGCCTCGCCGCTGATGAACCCCTCCCTGTTCGTGTACACCGCTGGCACCATCAGTATGGAAATGGCCATAGCCCGGCTGGTCACGGCGGCCAGCGTGGGACTGCTGGCCGGCTTTGCAGCCCAGTCCGCTATGCGTCGTCTAACGTTCGCCGTCCGCACAGCAGTCCCTGCGGAGCACGCTCCGGCCACAGCGGACGGGCAGTCTGAAGTCGAGATACTAGCACAGCGCTTCCGCGGCGATTTGCTCTTCATCGCCAAATTCTTCGGCCTGGGGATCTTCATAGCCGCTTTGGTAAAGACCTTCCTGTCCCAAGAGCTAGTGCTGGCGCTAGTCGGCCCCGGTAGCGTCTGGGCCGTGCCCGTGGCTGTGGCTCTGGGGGTACCGCTCTACGCCTGTGGCGGCGGCAGCATTCCCATTGTCGAGAGCATGATGCAGATGGGGATGAGTCCGGGGGCGGCCTTGGGCTTTTTCATTGCCGGGCCAGCCACCAAGTTCTCCACTCTAACCATGCTTGGGGCGGTCTGGGGCCGCCGCATCTTGCTATTCTACCTCGGTTTGATGTTGGTCGGAGCTTTGTTCTGGGGGTTTCTCTATCCCTTTGGCGGCGAAAATATCCAAGCCAAGACGGGCGGGGTCTACGAGGAACTGATGGGCCGATGAACAGATCGACAGACCTCGTCGAGATCACCAGCGGATTCTTCTACACCGACTAGCCCTCGCCCTTGAGACAAAGAGCAAATTGCGTTTTATTTGCGATCTTCTTGCCAGGAGAATGACGCCATGACAAATCAGATTGATCACGCCTTCAAGGCTGTGCCGACCCACGACGAACTGCGCGAAATGAACCGCGACTTGCGCTTCTACCCCAGCACCGTCGATGACCCCACCACCCTCACTACCGAACAGGTCGCCGCTTTCAACCGCGACGGCTTTCTCAAGGGCTTGCGCATTTTCGACGACGCCGAGATTGCCGAGCACCGGGGCTTCTTCGACGAGCAACTGAGAAAGGTCATGGCCGCCGGCTATGGTAGCTTCACCCTCAGCTCGGCGCATCTCAAGTTCGCCAAGGTCTATGACCTCATGCACCATCCCAAGATCCTCGCCTGCGTCCACGATCTCCTCGGTCCCAAGTTGATCGGCCTAGCCTCGCACTACTTCTGCAAGATGCCCAAGGACGGCACGACCATCTCTTGGCACCAAGACGCTAGCTACTGGCCGCTGACTCCCTCCAAGACGGCGACCGTCTGGCTAGCTATTGACGACGCTGACGTCGACAATGGCTGTATGCGCTTCGTCGCTGGCTCGCATCTCCACGGCCAGCTCGAATTCCGCCCGAGCGACGCCTCGGAAAACAACGTCCTCGATCAGACGGTGGAAGATGTTGAGCGCTACGGCGAGATCGTCGATGTCGAGCTCAAGGCCGGCGAGGTCTCGATTCACTCCGACCTGCTTTTGCACAGCTCGCACTACAACGAATCGGATCGCCGTCGCTGCGGGCTAACGCTGCGCTACTGCACCCCCGACGTGCGCGCAATCCCCGGCTACTCTTGGGAAAAGGAAGGCGTGCTGATCAACGCCGCCGACCCGGCTGGCCACTGGGGCAACCCGACCCGGCCCGAGCACGACTACGAAGTGGCCTGAACTGCCTAGCGCGGATCTACGAGCTTCAACGCGCCTTCGAGGCGTGCAAATCAACGCGCAGGCTAGACCCACTACCCGCACATCTGACGGGTCTGGTCTCTGCTACACATGAGAGATGCCGATGGCAAACGACAGACCGCACGTCCTCCTGATTTCCACCGACCATTGGTCCGCTTCCCTCTTGGGCGAAGCCAACCATTCCGCCATTCTCACCCCCACCCTCGACGCACTCGCCCGCAGCGGCACTCGGTTTGTCAACGCCTATAGCGAATGCCCGGTCTGCATCCCCGCTCGCCGCACCCTGATGACGGGGACTTCGCCGCGCACCCATGGCGACCGGGTCTTCAAAACGACCGCTCCCATGCCTGACCTGCCGACCGTGGCGCAGACCTTCCGCGACGCAGGCTACCAAGCGTATGCCGTCGGCAAGCTCCACGTCTATCCCCAGCGCGACCGCATCGGTTTCGACGACGTGCTCCTAGACGAAGAAGGCCGGCCGCACTTGGGAGCGGTTGACGACTACGATCTCTTCTTGGCGGACCAAGGCCATGCTGGAATGGGCTTTGCCCACGGCATGAGCAACAACGAATACTCCTTCCGCCCTTGGCACTTGCCCGAGGACTGCCACCCCACCACTTGGGCGGCGCGCCAGATGAGCCGGATGATTAAGCGGCGCAACCCGGCCAAGCCCGGCTTCTGGTACCTGTCCTTCCGCCACCCGCATCCGCCGCTGGTGCCCTTGCAGAGCTATCTCGACCTCTACCGCGATATTGAGATTGACGCGCCGCACCACGGCACTTGGGCACGCGCGCTGTCCGCCGCCAATTCTGGCGGCGCCTTTGACGATCTGCCCTATGCGCTCAAAGTCATTCAGGGAGCCAACGCCCACCTCAAGGGGCCAGAGGTCTTGCGCATCCGTCGTGCCTTCTACGCGCTCTGCACTCAGATTGACCACCAACTCCGCGTGGTCATCGGCACCCTGCGCGAAGAGGGGCTGCTCGACAATACCATCATTTGCTTCACAGCCGACCACGGCGATATGCTCGGCAACCACGGCCTCTGGGCCAAGCGGCTCTACTACGAGCAGTCGGCCAATGTGCCGATGATCTTGCTCGGAGGCCGAGATGGACGAGTGCCGCACCACACGGTCGACGATCGCCTCGTCGGCTGGCAGGACGTCATGCCGACTTTGCTCGACCTAGCGGGCATCGACATCCCCGACACAGTTGAGGGCCTATCCATGGTCGGCGAGGAACGGCGCAGTTACCTCTACGGCGAATGCGGCGAAGGGACTAACGCCACCCGCATGATTCACGCAGGGCGGCACAAGCTGATCTACTATCCCGTCGGCAACCGCGTCCAGCTCTTCGATCTCGAAAGCGATCCCAGCGAACTGAATGACCTAGCGGGTTCACCCGATCACGCCGCAATCCAAGCCCAGCTCAACGAGCGCCTCGTCGGCGAACTCTACGGCAGCGACGAAGCCTGGATCAAAGACGATCAACTCGTCGGCTTGCCCGACCAGCAATGGGCACCCCGTCCCAACCGCAACCTCTCCGGTCAACGCGGCCAGCACTATCCCATGCCGCCCCAGATCGATGCCGATAAAGTCGTTGGAGCGCCGTGAAACCTCGCAATTTCCTCTTCATCTTGTCCGACCAGCACCACCGGCTCGCCAGCGGCTGCTACGGCAATCCACTAGTGCAGACGCCCCATCTGGATGTCTTAGCCTCACGCGGCACCCGCTTCCAAAACGCCTATACCAATTGTCCGATCTGCGTCCCCGCTCGCGCCTCGCTGGCCACCGGCCGCTACGTGCATCAGATCGGCTACTGGGACAACGGGCATCCTTATGACGGGACGCCCGTCTCCTGGCATCAGCGCCTGCGCGAACAGGGCTTCTGCTGCGACTCGATCGGCAAATTGCACTTTAAGGGGCAAGGCGCAGATCACGGATTTAGCGAGGAAATCGAGCCGTTGCACGTAGTCGATGGCGTCGGCGATGTCCTCGGCTGCATCCGCGATCAGCCGCCCTTGCGCGACAAGCACGGCGAGCTTGGACGCGCGGGCGCGGGCGATTCGACTTATTTGCAGTACGACGCCCGCTGTACCGAACACGCCTTGCGCTGGCTCGCCGAACACCGCGACGATGCCAAGCCTTGGGTGGTTTTCCTCAATTTCGTCTGTCCGCATCCACCCTATATCGCCCCGCCAGAAATCTACGCCCAGTACCCGCTCGCAGACGTGCCGCTGCCGCCGCAGTGGACGCCCGACACGTGGCCCGACCATCCGGCGCTAGACTACTTCCGCCGCTTCTTCCGCTTCGACCAAGGGCACAGCGAAGAGACGGTGCGGCGAGTTACAGCCGCGTACTACGGTACGACGACCTATCTCGACCAGCAGATCGGTCGCGTACTCGGCGCGCTCGACGAGTACGGCCTGACGGACTCCACCCGCGTGCTCTACACATCTGACCACGGCGAATGCCTTGGATCCCGAGGCATCTTCGGCAAATTCACGCTCTACGACGAGGCCGCGGCTGTGCCGATGATTATGGCTGGGCCTGACGTGCCGGAGGGGAAGGTGGTGCAGACGCCTGTTTCTTTGGTGGATTGTTTTCCAACCGCGCTCGAATGCGTCGGAACCGCATTGATCGACGAAGATTTGCCCGGTCGGTCGCTGTGGCAGATCGCACAAGAGGACGATCGAGAGCGCACCGTCTTTAGCGAGTATCACGCGCTGGGCACCGAGCACGGCACCTATATGTTGCGCCGCAATCGCTACAAGTACAATTACTACGTCGGCACACCACCGCAGCTTTTCGACTTGGCAGAGGATCCCGACGAGCTAAACGACTTGTCCGGCATGCCTGAGCATCAGGACCTGTTGCGAGACTGCGAAAGAGAATTGCGCGCCTTGCTCGACCCGGAAGCGGTTGACGAGCAGGCCCATGCCAGCCAGCGGACAACCATCGAAGCGGCGGGTGGGGCTGCTGCAGTGATCCAGCGCGGTGCCTTCGACCACTCGCCGACGCCCGGAGAAAAGGCCGCGTTTAGG
>VXZF01000439.1:6557-9457 GCA_009845645.1 Gemmatimonadota bacterium
CCCACAGCTCGTCGCCGCAGCCAGTCGCGGCTGATCGGCGTCGCCGTTAGCGGCTCGATCAGTAGCGCCCTCCTCACTTCCCTCGTCCCCCTCTTTCTCCTCTCGCTCAATGCTTCGCCTTTTCTCATCGGTTTAGTCGCCACCAGCGAGTATTTACAGAGGATGGGGCGCGTCGTCGGGTTGCAGCTAATGCACCGCACGGGGAAGGCCGGAATCTTCTTTTGGGGCCGACTCTACTCGTTTCCGGCTGGGCTAGCACTGGCACTGTTGGCGTTCTATGGCGCAAACGGGGTTTGGGCCGCTTGGATCGGCTTAGCCCTGTTTAGCGCGCGCGGTCTCGCATACCAAGCGGGCAACACCGCTTGGTGGCCCCTAGTCCAAGACAACACCGCTAGTAGTGGACTCGGAGCCTTTCTCACGCGCATGCGCCTTCAGCAGCGCCTGCTCGAACTCGCCTTGCCCATCCTGATCGGCTGGTACCTCGGCTCTCAGCCCATGGCTGACGACTTTGGGCCGCTCTTTGCCCTAGCGGTTTTCTCCACCTGCGGTGGCGCCTTCTTGGTGCGCGCCGTAGCGGAGCGACCTCTGTCCCCGCCCGGCGAAGGCCTCATTCACCGCTTGCGCCAAGCGTTAGCCACGCCCCCGATGCGCGCATACGCGCTCTTTGTCATGGCTCGCACAGCCGTGCTAGCGGCGACTTTTCCGCTGTGGGTCGTGGCGCTCACGGATTGGGGGCTGCCCGTTAGCTACTTCGTCTGGATGACGCCAGTACAAGCCCTCGGCTATGTGGCGGGGCTGCATGGCTGGGGGCGGATGGTGGACCGGCACGGCAGTCGGGGACCGCTGACCATCACGCTGTTGCTACAAGCGGCCATGGCACCCGCTTGGCTCTTCCTGCCTACGGGACTTCCGTGGATTGCACTCTGGGCGGGGGGAGTCTATCTGCTCTGGGGTGCGCTGGACGGCGGCCACCAAATGGGGCAGTCGCGGGCGATGATCGACGCTGTCTCCAAAGAGCACCAAGCCGAGGGATTCTCCCTTGCGATGTACGCCTCGGCACTGGGGGGTATTGTCGGCGGCATCGCGGGTGGGGCTTGTTTCCAATGGTCTGCTGCGCTGGCTGGTTCGCGGGGGCCGCTCTTTTATTTGTGTGCAGTCCAGTTCGCGTTTGTTGCGGCTTGGCTGCTCAGTACTCGGCTGGCCGGTTACCGGGAGCAAACCCCCGTGCGCCGCTTCTTGCGCTTGTCATCTTAGAGCCTCCGTCGTATGTTGCTTAATCTTCACTTCAAGATGCCCACGGACGCATGATTCACACTGCAAAGGCCCTTGCCGAACTTGTCGAGCGCGCTCTAGCCTGTGAGCGCGTTGCCCTAGACACTGAATTTGTTTGGAACCGCACCTACTATCCCAAGCTAGGCGTAATCCAATTGGCCCTCACCGACGGCGACTGCCACCTGATCGACCCGGTGGCGATTGCGGATCTCTCGCCCCTTGGTGTCCTGTTAGAGCACCCAGAGGTCGAACTGATTCTCCACGACGCCCAACAGGATTTGGCTATCCTGCGCCGGGCCACGGGTGCTTTTCCGCGCAACGTCTTCGACACTCGCTGCGCAGCCGGGCTTGCCAATATGAGTTCTACCACTTCGCTGGCCGAACTCTTGGAGCAAACCCTCGGCGTGGTCCTCGACAAAACTGAGACGCTCACCAACTGGGTCCGTCGTCCTCTATCGGAGGACCAGCTAGCGTACGCCATTGAGGACGTGCGCTATCTGCACAAAGCGCACGACGTGTTGCAGGCGCGCGTCGAGGAAATCGGTCGCGGCTCTTGGCTGGCAGAGGAAATGGCCGCGTACGACGATCCGAGTCTATACGAGGAGCGAGACCCGCGCGAGCAATTCACGCGGATCAAGGGCACGGGCCGAGCTTCCCCGCGCGAATTGGCCATCCTCCGCGAGTTGGCCGCTTGGCGCGAAAAGGAAGCCCAGCGATGCGACCGGCCACGCAATCACGTGTTGACGGACGAAGTCCTCGTGTTGCTAGCCCGGCGCAAGCCCCAATCGCGGGAGGAACTAGGCCGGCTCCGCGCACTCGGCAATCATCGCTATGACCGCTACCTACTCGAACAAATTCGCCGAGGCTTGGCCGTCCCCGACGAGGAGTGCCCACCTCGTCCGCGCCGACCGCAGCTCGACAAGGAGGTCATCGAACGCAAGCTCGCCCAGTCCATGGATCACTTGCGCCGCCAAAGCGACGCGGCGCGGATTGATGCGCCCTTTGTCGCGACCCGCGCCGAAGTGCACAACCTAGTCATCGCCGCAGTCGCGGCCACGCCCGAGGATCATCGCCTCCTGCGCGGGTGGCGGCGCGATTTCATTGGCGAAGTCCTATACGGCATCGCCACTTGCCCCGAGTAATCCGGCCACACTTGATGTGGCCGCATGAGGTACAGCCGGACACAGATTGTCGTGTAGAACACCGATGACGACACCCTTGGATGGGTAAACAACAGATGCTCAACTTACTGCGTAGCCAATTTCTCGAATGGGGCCTCGGCAAGGACCTCGGCGAAGATCTCGCCGCACTGGTCGCCTTGGCCGTGGTGGCCTTCGTCGCCTGGCTCGCCCACCTTCTAGCCAGAGGGCCTTTACTCCGCGGCTTCGACGCCATCATTCGCCGCACCGATATCCCCTGGGACGACGCCCTGATCGAGTGCCGGGTCCTGCACCGGCTGGCCCATCTAGTCCCCGGCCTCATCTTCTACCACCTAGGGCCAATGGCCTTAGAGGGCCACCCCGTTTCCGTCAAAATCATCCAGACCGCGGCGCATGTTTATCTGGTGCTCTCTGGCTTACTAGCCGTTGAGGCGTTGATAAGCGCAGGCGTCAGCATCTACAACAGCA
>VXZF01000224.1 GCA_009845645.1 Gemmatimonadota bacterium
GTTGGGCTGTGGCCAAGCGAGCCCGGGCCGTGGGCTGGTGAAAAAAGAGCTCTGGATAGGCTTTTTTGAGTAACTGGTCGGGGCGGGAAAAGCGGTGGGGTGGCTGAGGATAGGGCCGGCTGCGGGGCTGGGGCGTCCCATCGGCCGGCCCGGAGACGGCCATAAGCGCTTCGGCTTGGCAGTAGAATTCCTCCAACTCGTCGTAGCTGAGGGGCCAGTCAGTGCCTATCCCATAGGTGGATTGCAAGGCAAAGTCACTGGGCATCATGCGCGGCGTCACCGCCCACCAGCAGTTGGAGCCTCCGCCCAAGGCTGGCGTGTAGAACCACTGTTTGCGGCGATGGCGGTTGACAAAGGTGGTTTGGGGAGGTGTGCTGGCCGGTCGGCGGTGGCGCAGTTGCCAAGCATGGGTGTCGCGGCGGCCTCGCTCTAAGACCAAGACCCGGGCATCGGCTCGGCACCGGGCCAAATAGGCCGAGAGAAAGAACGAAGAGGCAAAACCAGTGCCCACGACAATGAGATCGTAGTCTTGGTCCATGCGCTGATCCTAGTGGAAACAGGGTTGCTGGCCGCTGGCGGCCACTGGGCGGAAGTAGAGCAATTTGCGCAGCGGCCATGGGATCGGCTGCCGCAGTTGCGCGTCTGGGGAAGTGCTAGGCCCGGTGTGCCGCTCATAGGTAAGCGAGGTATTGGGGTGCTGCTGGAGCAAGGCGCGCACCTCAAAGAAGGGCAACATTAGTTTGCGTTGCGCCAGACTGGTCAAGAAGCCGGACGAAGAGTCTTTTATTTCTACCAGATCCTGCTGGAAACCAAACAGTTGCACCCCAGCCGGTACCAGCAAGTGATTGCTCTGCCCCCCTTCGGTGCGCAGGTTGGAATACATGGCAAACGCCGTCTCGGTCTTGAGTCCCAAGTAGGGACTACATCCGTTGAGGCCGGTCAGCAGAGGCACCAGCAGCACAGGCCAAGGCCGACACGAGAATGCGGGCCGCACCGGAGGCGCTTTGGGCAGGAGGACGAAAAAGAGGATCAGGCTAGCGCTGTACAGCCCCCACAAGGGAAGCACCATCTCAGCCGGTGCGGCAATCAGATTGTTCAGCGCGAATAAAAGCCCTAATCCCACAACTACTGCACCAATAGCCAGTGAACTTTTGCCAGAAAAAGGCATGCCCTCCCACCGCGCGGACTCAAAAAGACGCCGGCTCGGCCAGCCCGCGTCGAGGCGCAGGGAAGCAAACAAAAACAGCAGGGCAAAAATCATAGAGGAGAAATTGTAAAATTCGCTTATGGGATTAAAGCCGACCGCCGCGTGGAAGAGGAGCCCGAGTAAGATACCGGCATTGCGGGTAGGGGCCCAGCACAGCAGGAGTGGAATGGTCGCTTCGACGGCTAGGGTGAGGTAGATGGGGACCGCTCCTGCCAAGGCGAAGGGAAGCGCCTGGAGTTGGGCCGCGTAGAAGTGGACCGCGCAGCTTGTCTGGGGATTGAGGAAGTCGGCGTTGAGTTTGTGAAAGACGGCGAAGAAGTAGAGGATGATCAGTTCGAGCCGGACGATGGGAGCGAAGGTCCGGTACAAGACCCCCGGCTCCACGGCGAATGTGCGCCCGGCCCACGCTAGGCGGGTGTAGGCTTGGAGGAGCGTCAGGTTCACTAGTCCGGTGAAGAGCCAGTGATTGGAGATAAAGGGAGCCGTCGTCCAGCTTTCGCACATCTGCAGGACTGCCAGCAGTACGAGGCGATGCGGTTCGGATGGTCGGTGGAGCAGATAGAGGGCGGCGGCAGCGAGTAGGGTACTCAGTAAAGGAGCCGGCCATGGGTCTTTGGCAACGAGGTGAAAAAGCGTTGCCAAGCCCCAGAGGACGCAGAAGATCGAGTACGTCTTTTGCTCGCTGGTCGGCATAGCGGCACTAAGATAGATAATCCGACTGACACTCAATAGAGGGGGATGCGATTGCCCACGGTGCCAGTCACGCTGTCGATGAGTAGCCAGACGCCACCGCTGCTAATGTGGCCTAGGGCCATGCCGAGAAAAAAGGGCTGCATTCTGTGGTACGCGGCGGCCCCACCAAAACGCAGCAGACACTTTTTGCTCAGCCAAGCTAAGAATACCGCAAACCAGATGCGCTCCATCACGTAGCCGAAGCCGACGACAAAACCGAGGGGGTGCAGGGGCCACCACAGCAGGTAGCGCCGGGCCGCCAGCAAGCCCGCCATGATTGCTCCCCCGCCGCCAGTCCACAGCCAGCCAGCTAAGCTCGGCTCGGTGGGATCGAGGAGATGCCGGACCGCCAAGCGCGAAGGCTCGGTGGCGTAGTGCGTCGAAAGGTACAGGTTGATGGCACCGTGGCGGTAGGCCAGATGCAGGGTGTACCACATGGATAGCACCCAAGTGAGGAGCATGGCGGCGGCCAAGGCCCAAAAGAGGCGGCGCTGGCCGCTTTTTAACTCATTGACCAAGCGCAGGCTATTGGCCAAAGGAGCCATCATAAAGACCAGCAGGTCGCCACACCACACCATGGTATAGCCCAAAGCGACCGTCCCTTGGGGTCCCAGCGCCGAAGATCCCACGCCAGACAAGGTAAAACCTGCCGGGATCATGGCCGGTTTGACAATCGGCAGGCCGGTCTCGGCGATGATGCGGGCTAAGACGACAAAAATGGTCAGACCAACCGCTAAGACGAATAGGGCGATCCATCCGGGCAGGCCGGTTTGCCACAGCCAGAACCACAAGCTCGCCACCCCGACTACAGTGCCGACTACCGCGGCCCGGAAGGACATGATCTCGCCTTGGTCGTCCACTACGTCGGTTCCATCCCAAGCGCGCTGCAGGACGGCTTTGAGATGGTGCCGAGCGTTCCACAAGACCGCACCCAGCAAGACCACAATGGCTCCCATCATAAGGTGCCCCCTGATCGGAACGCTCCAGTGGCCCAAATCGGCTTGGCTGTGAATGCCCATAATGCCGAAGGCCGCGTCTTGGAAATAGGCGATTAGATAGAATAACCACAGGCTGAGGCCGATGCTGAGATTGATGAAATAAGCCAAGCCTAACATGAGAAAATTGATGTTTAACTGGAGACTGCGACCGCCGTCGATAGGTTGCACCGCCGTCGAGAGTCCTGGGACGGCCATTTGGGGAAAGTAGTGATGCAATGCCCCTAAACTGGTGAGCAAGAAGGGGATGGCAAAACCTACCCACATGACCCAGTTCCTGAAGAATGGTTTGAGCAAGCGGTCTTCCGTCCCCTCGTTGAGCATGGCCAGCGGCGCTTGGGCAAGGGGATAGGCCAGTCGCTCGTAATCGACCCACTGGCGGCGCAGAATCGCGCTGATGCAGAGGAGCGTCAGGTACAATGCCATGTAGAAGGCGAACCACGCTGCCAGCGGCGGTAGCCAGTGTGCCCACGGGATGGTTGCACCGCCTTCGTAGAAATCGGTGACGGCTTGGGCATCGTCGACTAAGATCCACCGAGGTAGCAAAGGGTGAACCTGCGTGGCCCATTGGTTTTCGGGCGAGGCGTAGTACAAGAAGCCCGTGATGATGGGCAGCAGCATACTAACCACGCCTTTGGTGGGTATGGCTGCGGCCACGGTCATCATCGCGAAAATGGTGACCAGTTCGCCGCGGGTAAAAGCCCACTTGCGGCGGCAACGGCCCAAGAGCAGGTGCAAGGTCAACAGCAAGACGAAGAGCAGGAAAAAGGCCACCGGGGTGGCGGATGTCAGGGCGAGGGCTGTCCCTTTGATGATCTGTCGGGCGTAGGGAGCGCCCACGGCGATGAGCGCACAGAGCAAGGACCCCACCAATATGCCTCTCCAAGTGATGGCTGCCCGGAGATTATGGTGGACCGTGGGGGCACTGCGCTGCGCTAGATAGTCTTGATAGTCCGGCGGTACCTTTGATTGCAAGCGATTAGCTCCAGCCCGATGGCAAAATGCTCAAGGTTTTGATCTAGGGTCGGCCCCCACTGCTTGTAGGGCTTCGGCGAGATTGGTGCGGGCTTGGCGGTAGTTGGGTTTGAGTTGTAGTGCGCGTTGGTAGTGGTCAATGGCCTCTGCGAACTGACCCCGGAGGGCTAAAAGCCGTCCCAAATTGTTGTGCGCCTCGGCAAAGTTTGGTTTGAGTTGAAGGGCGCGGCGGTAGTGATCGATGGCTTCCTCGTCCCGTCGTTGGATCGCCAAGGCCGCGCCCAGATTGCTGTGGGCCAAGGCGAGGTCGGGGACCAGTCGGAGCGCCTGTCGGTAGTGTTCGATGGCCTCTGCGACCGCGTTTTGGCCGAGGAGGGCATTGCCCAGTTTGAGGTAGATTTCGACGCGGTCCGGCTCGGTTTTTAAGGCGCGGCGATAGTGGCGCAGTGCGGCGGCAGACTCGCCCCTGGCTCGGTGCGCGTCGGCGAGGTTGAGATGAATTTGGCCGCTGCCTGGCTCTAGCAATAGGGCTTGCCGGTAATGGCCGATGGCTTGGTCGAGCTGGCCGCGCTCTTTGAGGATATTGGCCAGATTGTTATGAGCGATCCAAGCGCCAGCGTTTTTTTGCAGGGTATCGCGCCACAAGGTCTCCAGATCGGCATAGACCTGCCCTTGCCGCCAAGTGAGTAGACCGCAGACGGCCAAGACCAATGCCAGTGCGACTGGTCCGGCCGTCGGCTGGCCCAGCCGCGTCCACGCGCGGTGCCCTCCGGCGGCGGCTAGCGCTAAAAGCCCCAGACTGGCCAAGTATTGGAAGTGGTCGGCGACAAAGGAGTAGAGCATGGGGTAGAAGTTGAAAAAGCCCAGTGCTGGCGTTAGGGTGCCGGCAAAAAACAACACCCCGGTCAGCGGTCCCCGCCCCAAGCGCGCCCGAAAGGCCCACAGCAGGGCCATCACGCCCAAGGCTCCGGCCGGATAGAGATATTGCCAGACCGCGGTCGCATCGATTTCCCAGCGGGGATAGATAAATGCAAGGTTGAGCGGCACGAGGAGTTTCGCCGCGTAAAACCACAGCGCCCGCCCGGCGATCAGGCCGCGTTCCACCAGCGACAAGTCCCACTCTGGCCCCCAAGCGCCGACGCTGTGCTTTTCCATCCACACCGTCACCCCGCTCATGGCCACCCCTAGAGCAAAAAAAGGCGCGAGTGCTACTGCCGTGCGCCGCATAGGCGTTTGGCCCTTCCACCACAGCACCAGCAACAGGGCGGCCGGCAGGGTGCAGGTTACGGTCTTGCTGAGCAGGGCCGCGGCAAAAAGGAGCAAAGCGGCCCAGTACAAGCGAGGGCTGCGCGCTTCTTCGTAGCGCAGATAGGCCCATGCTGCACTCAGATAGAACGCGCCGGACAATGTATTCTTGCGTTCGGTAATCCACGCCACCGACTCGACGTGTACTGGATGCAGGGCAAACAGGGCGGCAGCGGCCCAAGCGCCGGGTACTTGTAGTCGGATTAGCAGTCGCCAGACCAAAACGGCACTTAGGGCGTGCAGGATTACATTGACCACGTGGTAGCCGGTCGGGTCCAAGCCCCAAAGACGGTATTCGAGCCAATAGGTCGTATGGACCAGCGGGTAGTATTGGCGCGTAGCTCCCGGCTGGAACCAGATCTGCCCAAGCCCTTCTAGGGACCGCAGGGTGAGATTGTCCTGCACGTAGTCGTCGTCGTCCCAGATAAAACCGCCGTTCATCGCCGGTATATAGGCCCCGGCGGTCAGCCCTACCAGCAGAAGGGCCGGCACGAGCCAAGTGCGGCGTTCTGGTTGGGAGGAAGCTGCGGATGAGTACATGGGGGGATTGGGCGTTGGGCGTATTGCGGCAGGCGAACCTTGTGCATTACAATATAACCATGCACACCTGCTTGAAAATAGGCTCCAGCCTGCTGCTGGCCGTCCTCTTAGGGCTGCTGGCTTGTGGAGATCGCCGCATGGCTCCCACAGGGGCTGAGGAGGCCAGCTCAGTCGTGCTGCTGACCGCTAAGGTGGATGCTGAAGTGGCCGCTCGGATCGCCCAAGTCGAAGTAGTGGTCACTGGGGCCGATATGCCAGCCATGCGCCAGACATTGGCCGTGGATGGCGATCGGATCGTCGGGACCGTCTCCGAGATTCCGGCGGGTGCTGCCAGACTATTTACGGTGACGGGCTACGATGCGACCGGAGCCTTGGTGGCCAGCGGATCGGCCAAACTGGACCTATCCCCGGGGCAGTCTGTTCCCCTCGGTCTTACTCTCGCTATTGAGCCATCGCCTTCCCGCTCGCAGCCCCCGATTACCGTAGAGTTGGCCCCGGGCGTGCTGCTGGATATGGTGTGGGTCGAGCCGGGCGTCTTCACTATGGGTTCGCCGCTGGACGAGCCGGGCCGCAACGACGACGAAGGTCCTCAACTCGAGGTTCGCCTGACCCAGGGTTTTTACCTAAGTCAGTGCGAAATAACCCAGCGCCAGTGGACGGCTGTGACCGGAGAGCGGCCGTGGAGCCTCTACGCTGGTGAGGTGGAAGAGGGCCCCGACCGTCCGGCTGTGTACATCTCTTGGGAAGATGCGCAAGAATTCATAGCCAGCCTCAATGCTACAGTCGGTGGCCAGATGTATCGGCTGCCTACCGAAGCCGAGTGGGAGTACGCTGGGAGGGCGGGCACGAAGACGCCGTGGTCTTTTGGAGATGTCGAAAAGGACTTGGACCTCCACGCTTGGTGGACGGACAATATTGCCCTCACTGGGCGGATGGCCGCTCAGCCAGTGGGGTTAAAAGTGCCCAACCCTTGGGGGCTGTATGATATGCACGGCAATGTATGGGAGTGGGTAGGCGACTGGCTGGGTGCGTACCCGGAGGGGCCGCAGACCGATCCCCAAGGACCGCCCGAGGGCACGGCGCGGGTGTTTCGCGGCGGCAGCTTTAAAGACGCGGCTTCGCTTTCCCGCTCGGCTCAGCGCTGCTGGAACGCGCCTGATTTGCGCTTTAGCCACGTCGGGGTTCGGCTAGTGCGGGACTCGGACTCATGAGCGAAGCCACGCTGGCCCAGCTTACCGCCGAAATTCGCCGCTTTGTGGAGGAGCGCGACTGGGCACAATTCCACACCCCCAAGGATTTGGCCATTGGTCTTTCTACCGAAGCGGCCGAAGTCTTGGAGCACTTCCGCTTCCGCTCTGACCAAGAAATCGCCACTCGCTTAGAAGACGAATCCTTCCGCCGGGCCATCGGCCACGAGTTGGCTGACGCGCTGTATTTTGTCCTGCTTATGTGCGACCGCTTCGGCTTGGACGCCGCGCAAATGCTGGAGGAGAAATTGGCCATTTCGGCTCAGCGCTATCCAGTGGAAAAGGCCCGAGGCAAAAACCTCAAATACACCGCCTACCAAGTTCCCCCAGCAAGCGACCACTCTCCATAAAGAATGCAGCCTCGACGTACTGACTAACCGCCTCTCTGGAGTTGGATCGCAACTTGAATATGAAAAAAGGGATCCCTCCAATATTCCAGGACCACTTAGAGGCACGGCGCGGCTTGGCTCAGCCCGACGAGAAGACACCGGGTATTACCTTGCGGGCCGTGTCAATTGGTGCCTTTTTGTCGCTGTTCATCGGCGCGGCCGTGCCTTATACCAATATGATCATCAAGGGCACGGTTATGGCCCACAATTTCAGCACACCGGCCGCCCTTTTTGTATTCTTCGTCTTCGTCTTCCTAATAAATACATCCTTGGCCCTGCTAGGCCCTAGATTTGCCCTGAGCCGTTCCGAGTTGGCGGTGGTTTACATCATGGCGATGCTAGCCACGTCCGTGCCCACAATCGGTTTCACCGAAAATCTGCTGCCTATCATCGCAGGACTCTACTACTACGCCACCCCCGAAAATAAGTGGCAAGAGTTGATTCACCCGCATGTGCCTAAGTGGATCGTCCCGCAAGATACGGAGGCCATCACTTATTTCTACGAGGGCTTGCCACCAGGCATGGCCCTGCCTTGGGACGCTTGGGTCGAGCCGCTCTTCTACTGGTGCCTGTTCATCTTGTCATTCTACTGGGTGTCTATATGTATGATGACCATTCTGCGCAAACAATGGGTCGAGTACGAAAAGCTGCCCTACCCCCTAGTCCAAGTTCCGCTAGAGATGATCCAGGATGAAGAGCGAGAGACGCGCGGCCCTAACGAGAAGCGCTCGCTCGTTAAACCTTACTTTAGGAACCGGATCATGTGGGTCGGGTTCGCCGTGCCTTTCTTCATAGGTACGGCGAACGCGCTCAGCGGCTATTTCCCTTTTCTGCCGCACATCGACACCCATTCCGAGATGCGTCTGTTCAGAGGCAGCACCTACTTGCGTCTCGACTTGAATCTAGGGCTGATTGGTTTCGCCTATCTGCTCAGCCGCGATGTGGCGCTGGGATTCTGGTTCTTTTTCCTACTATCGACGGTGCAGCGGGGAGTCTTCAATGTCTTGGGAATACAAAGTACGGAGACCTTGAGCCGGTTTGCCAATTCGGTTGGTCCCTATCTGGCTCACCAAGCCATGGGTGCCATGATCGTGCTGGTCCTGTCCAGCGCGTGGATGGCACGCCGGCATCTGCAAGCCGTCTATCGCAAGGCATTCAACCACGATCCATCCATCGACGATAGCGACGAAATTATCTCCTATCGCACTGCGGTCTGGGGCCTGCTCGTGGGGCTAGGGGTGATGGGGACTTGGTTGTGGCAGTCCGGGTTGCCTCTGTGGGTTGTCCCGGTCTTTCTGTTTGGAATGACGGCGATCTTTATCGCCATCACCAGAGCGGTAGCGGAAGGCGGAATTTCCGTGATTCGCACGCCCTTGACCCCGGCCGATTTTGTGATTTCTGGAGTGGGGACTAGTGCGCTAGGTGTCTCCGGTCTAACAGGGCTGGCCTTCACCTATGTGTGGAGTGCCAATATACGAATCTTCTTCATGCCTTGTTTTGCCAATGCGCTGAAATTAGCCGAGGAGATTCGCGGCAGTAAAAGGGGTCTGCTATGGGCGGTTTTCCTAGCCCTAGTCGTCACTCTGATCAGCTCGGTGTGGTCTGTGATGACCCTGTCCTATAAGTACGGCGGGATCAACCTCCACCAGTTCTGGTTCGTGGGAGTGCCGCGCAATGCATTCAATTTTATCGCTCCTAAATTCGTCGATCCGGTCCCGGCTAGCATATCTGGTTGGAGCTTTACGGCTTTGGGGGCAGTACTCATGGGATTGTTGACTTATATCCGCTACCACTTCGTGTGGTGGCCGATCCATCCGTTGGGCTTTGCTACTGGTACGTTCAACATTATGAACTGGGTGTGGTTCAGTATCTTCACCGCTTGGGTGTTGAAGAGCGCCATACTCAAATACGGCGGCTCCGCGGGATATTTGAAGACGCGGCCGTTTTTTCTTGGTTTAATTTTGGGCCAAGTTGCAGTAGCCGGTTTGTGGCTG
>VXZF01000640.1 GCA_009845645.1 Gemmatimonadota bacterium
TGATGTACCACCACAAGGCCCCGCACCGCCCGTGGGAGCCGGACGAAAAACACGCCCATTTGTACGAAAACGAGGATATCCCCGAGCCGGAGACCTTTGACGACGACTACCAGAATCGAGCGGCAGCCGCCGAAGCCGCCAAAATGCGAGTTGACCGCGACCTCAATGCCACAGATCTCAAGCAGCCCGTACCCGAAGGGCTGACCCTGGAAGAGGAGAAAAAGTGGAAGTACCAGCGCTACATAAAGGACTATCTGCGCTGCGTCACCTCGGTTGATGACAACGTCGGTCGCGTGCTCGACTATCTCGACGCCGAGGGTATTGCCGACGACACCATTGTCGTCTATACCTCGGATCAGGGCTTTTTCCTCGGCGATCACGGTTGGTACGACAAGCGCTTCATGTATGAGGAATCGCTGCGCATGCCCTTCCTCATCCGCTATCCCCGCGCCATTGCCGCTGGCAGCGTCAGCGCCGACATGATTCTCAACGTCGACTTTGCCCCCACGTTCCTCGACTACGCCGGCGTTGCCATTCCCGACTCGTTCCAGGGCCGCTCCATGCGTCCCGTGCTAGAGGGACGGACCCCGGACGACTGGCAGACGGCGATGTACTACCGCTACTGGATGCACTTGGCGCACCACCACGTGTACGCCCACTACGGAGTCCGCACTTTGCGCTACAAGCTCATCTACTACTATGCCGACGCCTTAGGCCAGCCTGGTGCCATAGACGAGAGCAAAGAGCCGGAGTGGGAATTGTTCGATCTGGAAAAAGACCCGTGCGAGCTAGTCAACGTGTACCACGACCCGGCCTACGCCGACGTAGTGCGCCAATTGCGCGGGGAATTGCGCCGCCTACAGGAAAAAGTGGGCGATCAGCCCTATGCAGGGGAAGATCCGCTGCCGGATTAGCAACCGTCTTGACGTTCCTAGTGCAACCCAAAGCGCGCACTCTCAGGCGTTAAGATGGCTTCTGAGGAGACAACCTATGCCCGAATCATATCGAGGTTCACATCAGCAGTACGACGCGCTCTGCCAATCCAATGTGATGATTTCGATGCACGATGGCGTCTGCTTGGCCACTGACATCTACTTTCCCGCGCTGGACGGCCAGCCGGCGGCGGGAAAATTTCCGGTAATTTTGGAACGCACCCCTTACGACAAGGCGGCAGCGGGCAATGTGACGAATGGTGCGTACTTCGCCCGGCGCGGTTACGTCTGCGCGATTCAGGATGTGCGCGGCCGCTTTGCCAGCGAAGGCGAATGGTATCCCTTTGCCAAAGAAGCCCCCGACGGCTACGACACGGTGGAATGGCTGGCCGCGCAAGAGTGGAGCGATGGGCAGGTCGGCACGATGGGCGGGTCGTATTGCGGCAGCGATCAGTCGGCGCTGGCAACGCTCAATCCGCCTCATCTGACGACGATGATCGTCGCTGTTGGCGCGTCGAATTACTACCACTGTTCAATGCGGCAAAACGGCGCACTCGAACAACGGTTCATGATCTATGCCTTTCGCATGGCGACCACCAGCAAGGAAGCGCTTGCCGACGTCAACCTCAAAGCCGCAGTTGACAAAGCGTTTGCCAATGTGGGCGAGTGGGTGTTGCGCGCCCCGCTCAAGAAAGGCACCTCGCCGCTGCGGATGCTGCCAAATTACGAGCAATGGGTGCTTGATCTGTTTACGCACGGAGAATACGACGACTACTGGAAGCAACGTGGGTATGCGATCTCCCAGTATTACGAAGAACACGCCGACGTGCCGACGCTCTACTTAGGCGGATGGTATGATTCGTATGCGCGGGCGACCTGCGAGAATTTTACCGCACTGAGCAAAATGAAGAAGTCGCGGCAGGTGCTGTTGATGGGACCGTGGACGCACGGCGGCTGGAGTGTGTCGAATGCCGGCGACGTCGATTTCGGCAATCACTCCTTCATCAATTACAACGACCTGCGGCTGGCGTGGTTCGACCACTTCCTCAAAGGGCTGCACACAGAAGTTGCCGACTGGTCGCCGGTCAAGATTTTCGCAATGGGCACGGGCGAGGGCTCGGCCAACTATCAGGGACGCCTCCATCACGGCGGCCATTGGCGCGACGAGCAGGACTTCCCCCTGCCCGACACCCAGTTCACGCCGTACTATCTGCACGTCGCCGGTGAGCTATCCATTGCGCTACCTACTACTGGCCACGCACCAAGCCGCTTTAGCTTTGATCCGCGCGATCCCGTTCCAACCATTGGCGGTGGTATCTCCGCGGCGGACCCCATCATGGGTGCTGGCGCGTTTGACCAGCGCGGAGACGCCAGGTTCTTTGGCTGCAAAGACACTCTGCCCCTCAATGCCCGCAGCGATGTGCTGACCTTTCAGACCGATCCGTTAGAGGAAGATATGGAAGTCACGGGGCCGATTACGGTTAGACTGCACGCCTCGTCATCGGCCCGCGATACGGACTTCACAGCCAAACTGATCGACGTTTGTCCATTGAGCGATGACTATCCCGATGGGCTTGCCATCAACTTGACAGATTCCATCATCCGCGCCCGTTATCGGAACAGTTGGGATAATCCAGAGTTATTGGAACCGGGGAAGGTGTACGAATTCGTCTTTCAACTGTATCCAACATCCAATGTCTTCAAGAAGGGACATCGGATTCGCTTAGACATCTCCAGCAGCAACTGGCCGCGCTTTGACGTGAATCCGAACACGGGCGGCGATTTGGGTGTTGAGCGGCGGTTTGAGATTGCAGAGCAGGCGATTTATCACGACCCCGAACACCCGTCGCATGTGGTTTTACCGATTATTGAGCGACGAGTGAGATAATAGGGAATCGCGCGTTTTACGTGCCGTTGGGCAGGATAATTCGCAAGTGGCTCGTTATACCACCAAGCGAGAGAGAACTTCAAGGGTGAAAAACTCCCCGATTAAAAACGAATTCCCTGCTCTGTGAACCAATTGAGGGCGTCGCGGATCGATTCTTCAGGTGGCCGAGACTCGTATCCCAATTGACTTATCGCTAAGGATTCATCGACGGCTGCCGGGCAGTCGTGTAAGAGTTTGAGCGAATTGCGGGAGTAAAGAGACGATAGGCTGCGCTTCGCAGCGCGTGATCTAATCAGGGGCAAGGTTGCCCTAGCTAAAGAATAAGGTATGACAGGGCGCTTCACATTACGTCCCAGAACTTGGGAACACAGACGCGCCAGTTGGCTGGTCTTTGCGTATTGCCCCGCAGTAAAATAAACTTCGCCCCCGTATCCATTCGCCTCTACCGCGTTGGCTATGGCATTCGCCACATCTCGCACGTCGCTCCACCAAAATCCTCCATTGATGAGACATGGGAGTTGCTTGCGTGCCATGGCGAGCAACATGCTGCCGCCGGGAGTCGGCTCGCTGTCGCCGGGACCTATGAGGTTCGAAGGACAGACGATAGATGCGTTGAGCAAACCGCCTCTCGCCGCGTCGAGCACGCTCATATGCGCTTCGGCTTTGGTGGCTACATAGGGAATTTTGGAATTTTGACCCAGTTTTGAACTAACACTTAGCGTCGTTCCGCGCAGCGGACTGAATGCGTGTACGGAACTGATGTGTACCAGTCGGCGGACGCCGGTGCCAATACATGCTTGAATCACATTGCGCGTACCTATCAAGTTGACTTCATCAGCTAACCCATTGGGATCAGCGTCAACTGTCATAATATCAGCACTGTGTACGACGGCGTGAGCATGTTGGAATGCTTGGTTCAACGACTCGGGGTTGCGGACATCGGCCGACTGCAATTCGACCTGTTCGCTCAGATCATCGGGAAGTTTGCCATTGCTACCCTCGTGCGTAACAGCGCGCACTGCATATCCGCAGTGCAATAAGGCGCGGCATATATGGCTGCCGAGAAAATCCGCAGCACCGGTCACTGCCACTGTGTTATCTGTATCTCCCATCGCTATTCAGCCTTTGCGGATGCTCTACCCTAAGACCAATTCTTTGGCCAAGAAAAATGCGCATTGATGTCTTCCACGTACTTCATCGGTTCGTTAGGCTCAATGTTAAACAGCGCGTCCAGCGTCTCTAACCCGTGCTCATAAGACTTTGTCTCTTTGCTGCCGAGCACGCCAAACAGCATCATTGATTTATCGCCCGACAAGACTGCTTCGAGGGTGCGCTCCATCTTGAGCCAGTCGGGATAGATGCACTCCAGCATAATTTTCTTGGGCAATGGCGGCACGCGCAAAGGCTGAATGCCCTTCTTATTGACAATCGCGGGGACTTCCACCGCCACGTCGTCGGGAATACCCGGCAGCGCGCCGCAATTGGGCACATTGACTTGAAACTGACCTTCCACGTTGTTGACCAATCCATTCATAATGGGAATGTGCTGCTCGGACGTCATCTGAGCGCCAAACAGATCAATCGGTCGGATTTTCTCATCGTAAGCCGCTGCTTTCATCTGCTCGTATTTTTTTGCCTTGCCAGCTAGCACTGCATCGCGCCCGGCTGGCGTGTCTTTGCCGCCATTGGGATCGTACCAGTATTGCCGCGTCGCCAAATCCGTGTGATACCACCAGCCACCCCGCCGAGGCGTATCGCCGATGGGCATCAGGCCATACAGCTTGTATTGGTGAATTGCCGCGCGCGACATTTGCGTGGGGATCGCCTTGCCCTCTCGGGTCATCCGCTCCCAGTACGCCTCGCTCTCCTCGGCAATCCACTGATCCAGCTTTAGATACATGTCTTCGTTTTCATAGATGAAATCCGTCAGCCATATATTGTGGTTCAGTCCCGGTGCTTGCCACGTCACCTGATCGGGGTCTAGGCCCAATGTGCGCGCTACGCCCGCGTAGCCGTAATGCCCATGACACAACCCACATACCTTAATCCCCGTCTCCCGCGTCATCAATGTAGTTCCGTCAAAGACTGGATTGCCGGCCAACAAAATCCACGCATCGGGGCACAGTTCCTCCATGTCTTTTGCAACATTTAACATTAGTTGCAAATTGTGATATTCGGGTATCCCAGTTCTATCGTAAAAATAGCCAAGTTTAGCCGTCATATTGCGTCGGCGCTGCATGAAGTATTCGTTGTGCGTCACCGTTGCCGTGTTGATTACAAAATCGGCGTCTTTTAATGCGGCTTCCTGATCCGCAGTTTTCTCAAACGTCATGTCCGCGCCCAAGTCCTGGGCATAGCGTCGCCCGAGTGCATAAATGACATCGAGCACTTCCTCATTGATGTCCATAAAACAGACGTGGCTGCCGTTCAGTCCCTTGGTCAGACACAAATCTTTGACCAAGCCGAGTGAAAACACCACGCTACCCGCGCCAAAGATCGTCACTTTATTAGCCATGTTGCCCTCCGCGAAAGGTCTTAATGCAAATGCTAGTTCAGGCGCTTTTTCCAGCGATCACTGTCAAATTGCGGATGATATACTTCGCTGAAAAACCGACGGTGTTCCGGCGAGAGAGAATCTAGCATCTCGTCTGTAAACCCGGGTTTGTGGTGGCGCACATTAATGTGATTGTAAGCAAAAAACAGGGCCATGCGCGGCTCGTCCTGCGTCCAGTCACAGGACGTGTGACGCACCGCTTCAGAAAAGACCAGTAGAGAGCCAGGCGGACAGCCATAGGTATCCCATACGTCCGAGTCGGGATCGTCGAACAAAGGTAGTTTTTTTCTGAAATTGGACTTGTGGCTGCCCGGAATGAACGCCGTTCCTCCTTTGCCCTTCTCCACGCCATTCAATTCCCAAACTACGCGCGTCATACCCGAGTAAATCCGCCCATCGTGATACTGATAGCTGTAATTGGGATTCACGGATTTGCCACCGGCATGAGGCGTCCATCCTCGGTGGTTGTCTCCCTTGAAGCGATAACTCAAAAACGCGCCCTCCAAGCGGATCTTCTCAATCTCGTCGTCAATAATTGTGTGCAGCACCCGCATAACGGCTGGATGGTCGATTAATACCGACGCTGGGCCGCCGGGCAAACAACGCGCATCGGGCGGCAGAGACGCTTTATCGGTGCGCAATTTTTCGCACTGCGCTTTAATCGGCGCAAGCTCATCCTCGTTCAAAACAGCCGGGAAGAGAATGTACCCTTTCAGGTCGAAAAGCACGGTTTCTCTCTCCGTCAAAGTCGGGGTCCATTCTTGTGTTGAGATGCTCATCGAAACCTCCCCTAGTGCGATCTTGGCAGTATTCGACAGTAATACAACTTATTGTGCAGCTTGTACAGCCGTGAGTTATGTTTGTTTGTAACCGCCCAAGACTAAATGCTGGATTATAGATACATTGAAAAAGGCCATCAGGCAAGGACAAAGGAGCGATCCGCCCGCTAGCTCTTGCCTGAGAGATTCGTGGCTATCTGGACGTTTGTCGCGTTGGGGTCTATTATGAAGAGCCGCTTTTTTGCGAGAGTTTTGACAAGGGAAGGAGCATTCAGTGACGGAACGGATGAGGCAGCAGAGTTTTTGGCGATTTGGGGTTTGTGTGCTCTTGGCGGGGGTTCTCTGGTTCATGCCTATTCCCGAAGATCTGCCGGTCAAAGGTTGGCATGTTTTTGCGGTTTTTATCGCTGTGATTACGAGCTTTATTCTGCGTCCCTATCCGATTGGCGCGATGGTGATATTCGGTTTGGTTGCATTGACGGCGACGGGCATTCTTACAATACAAGAAGCGATGTCTGGATATGGCGATCCAATGGTCTGGTTGATCGTCGCTGCTTTTCTGCTGGCAGGAGGTATTATCCGCACGGGATTGGGTCGGCGGTTGGCGCTTTTGTTGGTCAGTCGCTTGGCGAAATCGCCTTTGGGATTGGGATACTCTATCTGTGGTGCGGAGTTGTTGCTGGGACCCGTAGTGCCTTCCAATACCGCGCGCGGTGGCGGCATTTTAGCTCCCATCGTGCGCTCCTTGGCCGAAGCGTTGGACTCCTATCCGACGCGGCATCCCGAACGAGCGGGTACCTATCTTGCGCTGGTTGGCTCGCACGCCAATCTGATTACCGCGGCGATGTTTCTCACGGGCATGGCGGCCAATCCAATGGTGGCGCAGGCCGCCCAAGCGGTGTTTGGCATCACCTTTGATTGGGGGACGTGGGCGCTTGGGTCGGTGGTTCCGGGACTCGTCGGGCTAGCTCTGCTGCCGGTATTTATTTTCTTGCTAGCAAAGCCGACACTGACGGATACCCGTGCAGCGCAGGCGGTCGCAAGAAGGGAACTTGAGGAGATGGGTAGGTGGAACAGAGGCGAAAAAATTATGGGGGTTGTGTTGCCGGTCTTGCTTCTATTGTGGGTGAGCAAACCACTACATGGAATGCATACAACATTGGTCGCTTGGATCGGCGTCTCCGTTTTGCTCATTACCAATACTGAAAAATGGCAGGACATGGTGGCAAACGACAAGGCGTGGGATACGCTTATATGGATTGGTGGTTTGCTGACTATGGCGAGAAGCCTCAAAGAGCACGGGTTTATTGACTGGTTTGCTCAGGCTGTAGGCGCATGGTTTACTGATGTCAGCGGTATAACGGTCGTCTTGGTTATGGCGCTGATTTACTTCTATTCGATGTACAGTTTTTCGATGCTGTCGGCGCACATTGCCGCGATGGGTACGGTGTTTTTAGCGGTGGCGCTAGGCGCGGGGGCACCGGCGATGCTCACGGTCGCCATATTCGCGTACTTTTCCAATCTCTGTGGGTGTACGACTAATTACTCGACGGGGCCGGTGATTATCTACTTTGGTCTGGATTACGTATCACCTCGAAGGTGGTTCGCTAGCGGTTTTATGGTGTCGTTGTATCATCTGGTAATCTGGTTGGGGATTGGGCTGGTCTGGTGGAAGATGCTTGGTTGGTGGTAGTTGGGAGCGCTGGCGACATCTGACTACAGGGGTACTCATATACTACTGTTTCTCCGCGTCACAATTCTCCGAATCGCTCCTGCAGGTTGATGATCTCGCCGCTTTGGGCCGACTCGTATCCCGCTTGCACGATGGCCAAGCTTCTCCGTTCGCTGCGCCCCGACGTCGGACCTTCGGTGCCTTCTAACACGTAGTCTGCGAAATCCTCGATCTCCTGTGCAAAGGCCGAGAGATTGCTGCTCGGATAGGTAAGCTCCTCCCGCTGATCGCCATTGTCCTCGCTCCATGCTATACACGACTCCTGCGTCGCTTGGAGTAACCCTTTGTCCCCGAAGATCGCATAGCCGCCCGGTGGGTCGGGAAACTTCACCTCGCAGCTTTGCAGCACGGCTGTCTGGAATCCTGCGGCCATTGTCAAAAGCCCGGTCATGGTGCCTTCGACATCGCGTCGCTGGAAGCTGCGGGCGTGGTGCTCTTGCATGTACACCGAAGCGACCTCGCCAAAAACGTAGCGGAGCATTGCCATGGTGTGAATGCCGTGCAGCATCCAAGTGCCGGTGCCGCCGAGCTGTGGGTTGGAAAGCCACTCGCGTCGCCCCGGATAGGCGTAAGAGGGCCGCGCGCGAAATCCAGACGACACTGATGCCGACACCACTTCGCCGATGTAGCGTCCCGTTGCCACCACCTCGCGCAGGAAGCGCGCCATGGGATGGTAGGACATGCTCTCTGCGACGTAGAGGCGCACACCAGCGCGGTCGGCTGCGTCGATCATGTGGGTCGCTTTCTCCACCGTCAGCGCCATCGGCTTTTCCACCAGCACGTGCTTGCTGGCGTTGGCGGCGGCGACCGCCTCTGGGCCGTGATTGGGATGAGGCGTGCAGAGGGAAACTGCATCGATGGTGGGATCTGCTAGCGCATCGTCGAGATCGGTGTACGTCTTGTCGATTCCGAACTCCTCTGCTTTGGCCTGCAAATGGTCTGGGTCTCGATCCACCAGACAGGTCACCGCAACCTTGCGACCTAGCTCGCGTGCGCCCTCCACGTGGTGGCTTCCCGCCCACCCAATGCCCACGACGGCCATGCGGATCATATCGCTCATTCCGGCAAGCTCCTATGCGATGTGTTGTCTTGCCGCTCTATTTCTTCTTCCACGATCTTGGCGACCGTATTCAGGTGCCGTTGCGGCATTCCGTTGCGGTCTTTGGGCAATCGGTCGCCGATAAACTTGTCGAATTCGATTCGTGCCGCCACGTCTTCTGCGGGAATGCCCGCGCCGAGCGTCTCGCGGACGGCCTCGCGCACACTCGCCAGATAATTGGCTTCCCAGCAAATCCAGTCCTTTACTTGATCTTCGCCGAAAAGGACCTCGCCATGCCCCGGAACTAGGATGTCGATAGCGAGCGTCGCGAGTTTGTAGAGGGAACGCTCCAGCACTTCGCTGTTACCCGCGCCGATCGCAGCCACGATACCGGTCACCACGGAGTCGCCCGCGAATAGAAGGCGGTG
>VXZF01000548.1:0-2984 GCA_009845645.1 Gemmatimonadota bacterium
CCTCCAGCCCTTAATCCCCGACGACACAAACATTCTCGCCGGGCTCGAACTCGGTGGGCTGCCCATCGCCACCATGCTCGCTCAGCTTTCGGGATTGCCTGCCTGCTTCGTGCGCAAACAGGCCAAAGAATACGGCACCTGCAAACTCGCCGAAGGCCCCGACATCGCCGGCAAAAATCTGCTGATTGTCGAAGATGTCGTCACGTCCGGCGGACAGATTGCTCTTTCCGCCCAAGATCTGCGTAACCTTGGCGCAGAGGTTTCACAGGCCATCTGCGTAATTGACCGCGAATCCGGTGGCACCGAGAGTCTAGCCCAAGAAGGCATTGAACTCCACGCTTTATTTCGGATGAGCGAACTGAAGTGACACCGTTCATGATACGAAAAAGGGGCCTCGGCTGAGGTCCCTTTTTTGTTGGTGCGCTTCCGTTTGGGCTAGCCCGCTGCTGCAGCTTCCAATTCCTCGCCCTCGACCCGCACTGAAACGAGCTGAGAAACCCCTTCCTCGGGCATGGTGACGCCGTGCAGGGCGTCGGCTGCCGCCATGGTGATCTTGTTGTGCGTCACGACGACGAATTGCGTCTCGCGGGCAAATTCCTTGAGCACGCGCACGAAGCGGTTGATATTGGCGTCGTCGAGCGGGGCATCGACCTCGTCGAGGATGCAGAACGGGCTGGGCTTGACTTGGTAGATGGCAAAGAGCAGGGCGATGGCCGTCAGTGCCCGCTCGCCGCCCGACAGCAGGGCAATGTTTTGCAGGCGCTTGCCGCGCGGGCGGGCGATGATGTCGATGTGAGCCTCCAGGGCATCGACGTTTTCTTCGAGGCGGAGGTCGGCTTCGCCGCCGGGGAAGAAGCGGACAAAAGCCTCTTTGAACGTCTCGCAGATCTGCTCGAAAGACTTGAGGAACATCCGCCGCGCCGTGCGGTCGATTAGGCTGAGGGTCTTCTTCAGGTCCTCGGCGGCGATGACTAGATCGTCGCGCTGTTGGCAGAGAAAGTCGTAGCGCTCCTTTTGTTCCTGGTGTTCTTCCAAGACGCCCAAGTGTACCGAGCCCAAGCGATGTAGGGACTGACGCAACTGGTCAATGCGCTGTTGCGCTGCTTCCTCGTCGATGGCTTCGTTGAGCGGGCCTAGGGCCGAGACATCGCAGTGATACTCCTCCTGCAAGCGCTCGCGAATGTGCTGGGTCTGTAGCTTCAGTTCGGAGATGCGCACTTCGAGGCTCGTGCGGCGCTCGCGCTGGTCGTTGAGCTGCCGCTGTAAGTGGCTGATGTTTTCCTGCAATTCGCGGTTTTGGGTATTGGCTGCAGCCCAGTGTTGGCGGCGCTGGTCTTGCTCGGCAGCCAAGGTCTCGCGGCCTTGATGCAATCCTTTGAGTTCGTCCGCCAAGGCCGTGCTGCGCGCACTGCAATCGGCCTGTTGGCGCTCGGCTTCGGTCCCTTCAGTTTCTAGACGTTCGATATTATTGTGCAGGTTCTCGTCGATATTTTTTAGGCGGGTGGCGTCTCGTTCTAGCCCTTGGACCATTTCGGCGGTGCGGGCGTGTTCCACTTGGAGGGTGTTCAGTGCCTCGCGCCGCTCGCGCCGGCGGGTTTCGCTCTGTTTGAGGTCTTCTTCCAAGGCGCTGCTTTCCTCGCTGAGGCGGGCGCTCTCAGCCTCGTTGTGGCGCAGGTGCTCGGCTTGTGCGGCGATGCTTTGGTCGAGGGCTTGGCGGCGTTTGGCCAAGCTGGTGCTTTCGTCGTGGAGTTGCTTGAGGCGCGTGGCGAGCCGCTCGGCGTCAGCGCAGGCGCGCTGGTGCTGGTGGACCTGCTCGCGCTCCTTAACGCGCCAAGTTTCGCTCTCAGCGGCTAGGTCTTCTAAGCGTTGAGTGAGCGCGTCGAGTTGCTCGGCGAGTGCGTCGAGCCGGGGGCCAAGGGCTGCGTAGCGAGCTTTTTGGTGGGCGACGAGCGAGCGCAAGGTGCGGATTTCCCGCCCGCGACCGAGGACGCCTGAATCCTCGGCTTGACTCTGGCCGCCCGACGCGAGGCCAAAGAGATCGACGGCGTCGCCATCGGGCGTGACGCAGCGCACGTAGGCATCCGGGTAGCGGCGCGTCAGAGCCAATGCAGTTTGCAGGTCTTCGACTAGAAAGGTGTTGTGCAAGAGGCCGGCGATTAGGGGAGCGACGGAGGATTCGGGCCGCACGTAGTCCAGCAGCGGGCCGCGCAGTCCGGGCATGGGAGCTGGGATTAAAGCCGGGCCGAGGGTGCGCGGAGGAGCCTCTAGCGAGAGAATGCCGACGCGCCCGGAACGCTCTCGGAGATGGGCAATGCCTTTGAGCAGGCCGCTGTCCGAGTCGGCGATCAATGCTTGCAGCGCCTCGCCGAGGGCGACCTCGACCGCGCGGGCGCATGATGTTTCGACTTCGACTAGGTCGCCTAGGACGCCGCGAAAAAGGGCCGCGTGGGGCGATTCGAGCATCAAGGTGCGGACCCCGCTCTGATAGCCTTCGTAACCGGCGCGGACTTTTTCGAGGACTTGCAGCCGCGCTTGGTTGGCCTCAGCGGCGCGCCGGGCCGCATCGCGTTGTTCGCTGAGTTCGCGGAGGTCCTTCTCGGTTTGGTCGCGGGCGGCGAGGGCCGTGGTGCGCTGTTGCTGGCAGGTGGATAGCTGCTGCTGAGTTTCGGCGAGAGCAGCTTCGGCCTCGCCGGCAGCTTGCAGCGCTTGGTCGCGCTCGGCTGTGGCCGCATCCTCTTCTCCGAGCATGGCAACCGCGCGTTCGTCGAGTGCGTCGCGTTCGGCCTGTTGACGCTCTAGCGCTCGGCTTATTTCGCTTCCTTGGCGCAGGTGCTCCATGCGCTGGCGCTGGCGTTGGTCCAGTTCCGTGCGGTAGCTGTCGTATTCCTCTTCGGCTTGGGCGGCGCGCTGCTGGTGGGCTTGCAATTCGCGCTCTATTTGCACAAAAGTCGTGCGCGCTTCGTCGAGGTGCGCACTATTGTCGC
>VXZF01000548.1:3084-9321 GCA_009845645.1 Gemmatimonadota bacterium
ACTTGGCGGCCGAGCGAGTCAACTTGGCGCTTGACCTCGGCGATAATGTCTTCAATCCGCTGTAGATCGGCTTGAGCTGCCTCTATGCGATTCCGCGTGGAGCGCCGCTGAACCTTGTATTTGGTGATGCCGGCGGCCTCTTCGAGGATGCGGCGGCGGTTCTCGGTCTTGTCACTGATGATTTCATCGACCATGCCCTGCTCCATCACCGCATAAGCGCCTTGGCCCAATCCGGTATCCATGAGCAGGTTGGTGATGTCTAGGAGGCGGCAGGGGATCTTGTTGAGCAGGTAATCGCTTTCGCCGGAGCGGAAAAGACGCCGAGTTAGCACGACCTCGGCGAATTCGACGGGCAGCGCGTTATCGCGGTTTTCAATCGCCAGTGCAACTTCGGCCATGCCGAGGGCCTTGCGCTGGCGAGTGCCGGCAAAGATCACGTCCTCCATGCGCTGGCTGCGGAAAGAGCCGGCGCGCTGTTCGCCTAAGACCCAGCGGATGGCCTCCACCACGTTGGATTTGCCGCAGCCGTTGGGACCGACGATGGCGGTGATGCCCGGTTCAAAGGGAATGACGATCTTTTGAGCGAAAGACTTAAAACCGAAAATCTCAAGTTGATTGAGGCGCACGGTCTAGCTCCTGCCGGGCGCTGGGGAGGGGCGCTCCGCTGGGGAAGAGGGTGAGGTGCGGGCGATGCTAGGGGAGTGGGTGATGGCTCAGGGGAAAGCCATTCATTTTAAGTACTTAAAAACGAGAAACGCTGTCAAGGCACTTGCCGCTATCAGAAATCCAGCGCCGAATCATCAACCGTGGCTGGGTCGTCTTCCTTGCCCATGGCGATGATGTGCTCGGCGGTGATCTCCTGGCGGCCTGCGTACCCGGCATTCAGTTCGTGCCAATAGGCGACTTGGGGTTCGCCGCGCTGCCAACACAACAGCACCCAACGACCTTGGTAGGTGGTGGGGAAGTCGAGGAGACCGCGTTCGAGGCCGCCGACTGGGAAGCGGATGCCCTCGGCGATGATTTCCTCGGCGACGATGCGCTTGATGTCGATGATTAGGTCGTTGATGCGGCGACGGTGCTGGTCGAAGGCCTCGCGGTCGGGGTTGGTGCTGCGGGTGACCGCTTGGCCCCAGAGCGCGTCGAGAATTTGCAACTGCTGATCGTGGTAGCGGACGGCTCCTTTCTTGACCTCTAGGCGCTGGAGCGCGTCTTCTAGCTGAGGCAGCTTGGCGTTGGCCTCTTCAATTGTAAAAGCCTTGCGCGTCATGGAACTTTGCGAGATGAGAATGTTTGCTCGTCTTGTGGCAAAGTATAGGCATTGAGGTCCTGCGCTACAAGCCCTTGCGCTCCCTTTGGCGATGCGTGATATTTAACACTGTTTTGCGACGTGGAAGGGGTCGGCGCAGCCAGCCCCGTCTTTTTATTTTAAGTTCAAAGTTTACCTATGGCGGTTACTATAGAAGAGGTCCACGGGGTCGCTGAGTTGGCTCGGTTGCGCTTTTCGCCCGCAGAGGAGGAAAGGCTAGCTGGGGAGCTCAACCGCATCTTGCGCTACATGGACACGCTCAACGAGCTAGACACCACGGGCGTAGAGCCAACGTTTCACGTGCTGCCCCTCGCCAACGCGTTTCGTCGCGACGAGGCAGTGTCCTTTCCCGCCGCGCCCGAAATCGTCGCCGCGGCCCCGCAGCGACAAGAGGACTACTTCAAAGTTCCGAGAATCATCGATTGACTATTGAGAAGCGGAGGCAGGGCACTGTCGCCGCTTCTTTGTTTGGGCAGCTCGAAGGAGCGCGCAACGTGGCCACAGAATACAAAGGCCCCAAATACGTCGTCGTGACTGGCGGCGTGATAAGCGGTGTGGGCAAGGGCTTGACCACAGCTTCCATCGGCAAGATCCTGCAGCAATACGGCTACAGCACCACAGCCGTCAAGATCGATCCGTACATCAACTACGACGCTGGCACCATGCGGCCCACCGAGCACGGCGAGGTGTGGGTAACGGACGACGGCGGCGAAATCGATCAGGATTTGGGCAACTACGAGCGCTTCTTGGGGTTGGATCTGCCGCGCTCCAACAACCTGACCACTGGGCAGATTTACCTCACGGTCATCGAGCGCGAGCGCCGCGGCGAATACCTCGGCGAGACCGTGCAGCCGATCCCGCACATTACGGACGAGATAACCCGCCGCTTGCAGGAGGCGGGCGCGGGCTACGACATCGTGTTGGTCGAGATCGGCGGCATTGTCGGCGACTATGAGAACGAGCCGTTCCTCTTCGCCGTGAAGACCCTAGAACGAGACTTGGGTGAGGAGCACTTTGCACACCTGCTAATCACCTATCTGCCCATACCTCCACACGTCGGCGAGATGAAGACCAAGCCCACGCAGCAGGCCATTCGCATGCTCAGCGAGCACGGCATTTTTCCCGACTTCATCGTCTGTCGCGCCGAGACCGCCACCGACGAGGTGCGCAAAAAAAAGATCCAGATCGGTGCCAACGTGCCCTACGACCACATCATTTCGGCCCCGGACTCGGAGACGATCTACAATATCCCGCTGGTTTTGGAAAAGGAGAGGCTTGGCGAGAAGATTCTCAGCCGGGTCGGTTGCGCGCCCAAGAAGACTCCAGACTGGCGGCCTTGGCTGGAATTGGTCAAGCGCAGTCGGCAGCCGCGCCAGTGTGTCCGCGTGGCCATGGTCGGCAAATACGTGGTCACGGGCGATTTTCAGCTAACGGACTCGTACATCTCAGTCAATCAGTCGCTGATACACGCTGGCGTGGCGTCGGATGCGCAGGTCGAGATTACTTGGATTGACGGCCATCAGTTTGAGCGCGGCGAAATGGAACTGGCCGCGCTCGACGCATTCGATGGTATTATCGTCCCCGGGGCCTTTGGTGCGGGAGGGGCTAAAGGCGTGATTGCGGCCATTCGCTACGCCCGCGAGCACAACATCCCCTATTTGGGCCTGTGCTACGGCTTGCAACTGGCCGTGATTGAATACGCCCGCAATGTCGCCGGGATCACCGAGGCCACCTCCGAAGAGTTCGACGCGGATTCCGAGTGGAAGGTCATCTGCGTTCAAGACACCGAACAAAAGAGCGCGCTAGAGGAAAATCGCTACGGCGGCAGCATGCGCTTGGGCGCATACGCCGCGGTGTTCAAAAGCGACAGCCGCGTCCTCCAGATTTACGAAGCGTCGGGCCGCCTCAACGAAGACGCCCGCCGGATCGAACAACTACTGGCCAATCCCGACCAAGCGTTCCGCGTTGGCTTGGTCATGCTGGAGCGCGACAAAGTCGCCCTAGAGCGCCACCGCCACCGCTACGAGGTCTCGCCCTGCTTCGTCGAACTGCTCGAAGAGGAGGGGCTAGTCTTTTCGGGGTATCACCGCCGAGTAGATGGCACTCGCTTGATGGAATTCATCGAGTTGCCGGACCACCGCTTCTTAATCGCCACCCAAGCCCATCCCGAATTTAAGTCGCGGATGGACAACCCTTCAACTCTGTTTGCCGGGTTTGTCGAGGCCGCGCTGGCCTACCAACAGGAGATTGCAAGCCATGAAGAGGGGCAGGCGGCGGCCTCCTAGTTCGGTGGGTGGTACAATCGTCTCAATAGGCCGCGCTTTCCTGGGGAGAGCGCGGCTTTTTCGCGCCGGGTGCTGCGGAGCTATGCTCTGGGCCTGCGGTGCGGGAGAAGTGCCCGAAGAGCCGTTGCAAATTCCCGAGGTCGATGGGGAAGCATGGGATGCGCACATTGAGATAGGACGCCCCGGCCATCGCATCGAGATCCGCGCCGATTCTTTGCGCGAATTTTCCAAGTCAGAGCAGATCGTCGCCACCGGTGGCGTGGAGGTGGCTTTCCGCGGCAACGAGGCCGTTTCGACACTGAGAGCCGAGCGCTTGGTGCTAGAGCACAAGCGGGACCGCTTTGGCTTGGCTGGCGGCGTGGTTTTGCGCGCTGGGGATAGCCTAGAAGTGCAGGCCGATACTCTGCTGTGGGAAAACGCGCACGAGCAGTTGCGCATTCCGGGTACATTGAGGGTGGAAGTCGGCGAGGGACGAGAGTGGGGCCGCAACCTCACGAGCAATTTTGCCGTAGATGTGTGGTCCTTGGAAGCCGTCGAGGGGCTTTGGCGCGGTCGGGATGGGGTGATGGTGGAGGTGAGCGCCCAACGCGAGGAAAGCCGTCGGGTCGAGGGTGCGCAAGAGATCACCTACGACAGTGTCGAAGTGCGCTACGACGGAGTGCAATTGATCGGACCGCGCGCCACGTTCCTCCCACAGGCTCGTCGCTTTGACCTCAGCGGAGGGGTCGAGGGAGCCGACTCGCTGGCGCAGTTTGCAGCCGACGAAGTTGCAGTGGATGCGGAAAAGCAGCGGCTAGTGGCGCGGGGGGCGGTCCGCTACCGAGAGGATGAGGCCGAGTTGCGGGCTGCGGAGGTAGAGGAGGACCGCAACGCAGCGCTATTGCAGGCCCGCGGGGAGCCGGCGACCTTTGTGCAGGGCGAGCGGCAGATCGAGGCGCGCCAGTTGGCGTATTCGCGTTCCGAGCGCGAGCTGACGGCCGAGGGCGGGGTGATCTTGCGCGCCGGAGAGCAGGAGCTGACGGCCCAAACCCTCCGCTATACGCGCGATGGCCAAGTCCATGCCGAGAGCGCGATCGCGCTAAAGGCACCCGAGTTGGACGGCTCGCTCGCCGGCGATTCGCTCTTTTTCGACTTGGAGCAAGAGGCTGGCTGGCTGCGAGGCGCACCCTCGTTGCGCCAGCGCGAGCTCGTGCTATCCGCCCCTGTGTTGCGGTTCGATCTCGTGCGGAGCCGGTTGGCCGGGACCGGCGGTTTTACCCTGCGCGCCGAAGGGTTAGAGGTCGCGGCCGAGCGCGGTGCATACGAAGCGGATTCAGCGCGGGTGCTGGTGGCCGAGGGCGTGGTGTTGGAAGAACAGGATGACGAGCGAGACTATCACAGCCGCCTGATGGCCGATTCGATGGTCGTCGCCTTGGCGGACAGCCAAGTCGAGTGGATCGCCATACCCGGCCAAGTGAGCGGCCAAATTGAAGTAGGGGACCGCCATAGTTGGATCGAGGGGCGGGGTGGGCAAGTCTTTATGGCCGACGGCGACTTGGAGCGGGTTGAAGTAAGTTCTGAGGCCGACGTGACGCATCGCCGGGCCGAGAACGAAGAGATCAATCGCTTTCGCGGGCAGCAGATGACGCTGTACTTTGACGCGGCGGGATTGCGCCGTGCCTTGGTAAAGGGCGCGGCTGAGTTAGTCACGCGGCTGCAAGAGGACGAAGAGGTTTCCGTCAACGAGGTCAGCGGCGAAGAATTGGATATTCGCTTTGCCCAAGGCTCGCTGGCCGAGGTGCGAGTCGGGCCGGAGATCGAAGGTCGCTACTATCCGCCTGCAGAGGAGCCGTAAGGTGGCATTGGAAACGCACGCATTGAGCAAGCACTACGGGGGCCGGGCGGTCGTTGACGAGGTCAGCATCCGCGTCGAGCCGGGGGAGGTCGTCGGCCTGTTGGGGCCCAATGGTGCGGGCAAGACCACGACCTTTCACAGCATCGTCGGCTTTGCTGCGCCGGACGGGGGCCGCATTTTGCTCAACGATGCGGACATCACCGGGCTGCCGATGTATCGCCGCGCGCAGATGGGCATTGGCTACCTGCCGCAGGAGACCTCCATTTTTCGCAAGCTGAGCGTGGCCGACAACATTCGCGCCGTATTGGAAGCGCGGGGGGTCAACAAAGCGCGCATCCCCGCGCGCCAACGGCAACTGCTAACCGAGTTGGACTTGCTAGAACGCGCCAATCAGCGCGCCGACACGCTTTCGGGCGGCGAGACGCGCCGGGTCGAGATCGCGCGGGCCTTGGCCTGCGAGCCGCACTACATGCTCCTCGACGAGCCTTTTGCCGGCATTGATCCGCGCACGGTCGAAGACATCCAAAACATAATCGCCGAACTGAGAAATCGAGGCTTGGGCGTACTGATTACCGACCACAACGTGCGCGAGACCTTGGAGATCGCCGCGCGCGCCTATATCCTAGTGGATGGTAAAATTTTAACTGCGGGCACGGCCGAGGAGCTAATTGCCAACGAGCAGGTGCGGCGAATCTACCTCGGCGAGCGCTTTAGTTGGCGGGTTGATGGGTAGGCGCGGTTGCACCTTGACTTTTCGCGCTGCACGGGCTTGTTTTTACAGCTAATAGCAAGATAGGTAATTTTTATTAAGT
>VXZF01000579.1 GCA_009845645.1 Gemmatimonadota bacterium
CCGGCGTGCGGGTCGGCGTTGGGATGACAAGGTGTTCCACTGTCGCCGGGCGTCGTCCAGTGGGGTGGCGATTGAGGTGTGGGGGATGTAGGACTACCTCCTAAGCGTCGAAAGTATGAGTATGAGCGACCTATCCTTTGAGCACGTGCTGAGCAGCCAGTACACGGTCTTTGATGGGCTGGCTGGGATGCACGTGGAAGATATCTACCAAGATCGCCAGGGCTTTCTCTGGATCGCCACGGCCGACGGCGGCGTCAGCCGATTCGACAGTGCTCGGTTCGATACATTTGGCCTTAAGGACGGTCTGCCCAATCTGACGGTCATGGCCATTGCCGAGGATGCGGACGGGTGGCTTTTGTTCGGCACGTTCGGTGGGGGGCTTGCTGCGTACGACGGGCGCGACTTTCAGGTGTACACCACTGAGCACGGCCTGCCTTCCAACGAGATTTTGGGTCTGCAAGCTCAGCCGGATGGTTCGATTGTGGTGTTGACTAGCACGGGCGTGGCTTGGTTTGTCGAGGGCCGCTGCGTAAAGTGCATAACCGACGTTGGTGGCCAACCTTTGGAGCGGGTGTACGATATGGCTACCGATGTGGCTGGTACTACTTGGCTGGCGACAGTGGGTCAAGGTATCATCAGCTTAGATGGGCAGCGCATAGGTATTGGGAACCAAATAATCCAATGGCCTTGGAAATTCGCCCAAGACTCCTCTGGCCATCTATGGATCGCCTTCCGTTACACGGGTACTGAAGCCTCGATCGGTTGCTACAATCCGAGCGATGAGCAGTTTGCGTTCATTAGCGTGGGCCATGGAGCCGATAGAGCCGCGCAGAACGGGACGCGACACGTGAGGGTCGATAAGAGGGGTTGGCTCTGGTTAACCCACCGTGGCGTAATGGTACACGACGGGCAAGAGTGGTATCCCTTTTCTGCTTCCTTACCGGATATTGACTTTTCGGATACGCGTCTTACGTACGAGGATCGCGAGGGCAATATCTGGATCGGGCTTTGGGGCGGTGGACTGATTTTTTGTGACCCGACTAGTATCCGGCGCTACACCGAAGTCGACGGCTTGCCTGACCGCGAGATTCGTCGCTTGGGCGAAGACCATGAGGGTCGGATGTGGATCGGTACGATGGGGGGTATGGCCTACATGGAAGACGGCCAGATCCTCCCGGTGGGCCCCCGTGAAATCGTCTCGGCGATGGTAGTGGATGGCCAGGGGCAGGTCTGGAGCGGTGGGGACGCGGGCAAAGTGTTCAGATGGGAGGGGCAAACGCCGCAAATGATCGCAGTGGCCGAAGATCCCCACTCTGGGGAAATCTCGGGGTTGTGCGAAGATGGGCAAGGGCGTATATGGGCCGCTGAGCTTATGGGCCGCCTCGGCTGGATAGAGCAAAATCGCTTCACCCCTCTCACCGGTTGGATGTTTGAAGAATGCCGCGCCCTATTGCAAGACCAGAATGGAGTATTCTGGGTTAGTTCGTACGGAATGATACCGGCGCTCTACTATTACGAGGACGGTCAGTTCCGCCCAGCGGAAGTGGCCGAGACGGAAACCATCGCCTATGTCAACGTCTTGTGGGAGCACGCAAATACCCTGTGGATAGGCACGGCCAAGGGGCTTTTTGCCCTTGATCTCGCGTCGCGGAAGGTGCGCCATTTTACGGCCGAACAGTTTGGGCTGTCGGCCAATGGTATCTTGGCGCTGACAGTCGATCCGCAGGGCAATATCTGGATGGGTACCAGCGGTGGCGGGATCCTCCGCTACGATGGCCAGACCTTCCAAAGCATCCGCTTGGGGCCATCCGCCCTCGAAAACAAGGTCGAAGCCGTCCTGTGCGACCGGCGCGGGCGGCTGTGGTTTGGCACGCGGGCGGGGCTGGTTTCCTACCAGCCGGGACACACGCTGCCGCTGTTAGTGATCCGCGAGGTGATGGCTGGCACGATCTTGGCCGCGCCCGAAGCCGTATCCTGCCCAGAGAGCACTCCGGAAATCCGCATTCGCTTCCAAGGTATCAGCTTCCGCACCGGCGCGGGTCAGATGCGCTACAGCCACCGCTTGTTAGGCCACGATCCGACGGAATCGTGGAGTGCGTTTGCGGCGGCCAATACGGTCGCATACAATGCCTTGCCGGTGGGCGAGTATCGCTTTGAGGTGCGGACGATGGACCGCGATGGCCTGCTGTCCGAGGTCGCTAGCTTAGAGATTCAGATCCTCCCCGACGCCAAAACTGAACGCATTCACGCCCTTGAAAGCGTCTTGCGGGCGACCGACCACGTCGTGCACAGCCAGAGTTGGGCCATGCGCCAGGTGATGGAGCAGACCGTACGGGTCGCCGAGACCGCGATGACCGTGCTGGTGTTAGGCGAGACCGGCACCGGCAAGGGCTTACTGGCGCAGACCATCCACGAGACAAGCACCCGCCGCAAGCGGCCTTTCATCCAAGTCAATTGCGGGGCGCTGCCGGCCGGGTTGGTCGAAAGCGAGTTGTTTGGCCACGAGAAGGGTGCCTTTACCGGCGCGGCGAGCCGTCAACTCGGCCGCTTTGAACTGGCCGATGGCGGTACGCTCTTTCTGGACGAAATCGGCGATTTGCCGTTGGAGTCTCAGCGGGTGCTGCTGCACATCTTAGAGGAGAGTGCCCTGACTCGCGTCGGCGGTCAGCAGCCTGTGAGTGTAGATGTGCGGGTCATTGCGGCGACCAACCGCGACTTGCGGCAGGCCATCCAAGAAGGCACGTTCCGCGAAGATCTATTCTACCGCCTGAGTGTCTTCACCTTAGAGCTTCCGCCGCTGCGGCAGCGGCAAGAGGATCTCCCGGCTTTGGCGGCGCATTTTGCCGAGCGGTATGCCCAGCACCTGCGGCGTCCGGTGCCGACTATAGACGAGGGGGTGGTGGCGCACTTGCAGGGGTATGCTTGGCCGGGGAATGTGCGGGAGTTGGAGCACCTGATCAACAGGGCGGTTTTGCTGTGCGAGGACGGGGTGATCCGCGTTGGTGATTTGCTGCTGCCGTCGGTTGGACGGCGGGCTGGCGATGCGGTGCCACCCGCGCCAGCGGCTGGCGAAGGCTTGGACGAAAAGCAGCAGCTTGTGGAGGCGCTGCAAGCGACCAACTGGATGATCTATGGCGAGCGGGGTGCGGCGCGCTTGTTGGGTATGAACCCAGAGAAGCTGCGCTATCGCATGAGGAAATACGGGTTGCGCCGACCGAAGACATCATATGAATAGATCTCTTATGCAAGGAGTCACATTATGAATTATCGATCCCTACTGATCGTCTGTTTGGCAACGCTGGGGCTGGCCGGCGCTGGCTGGGGGCAAGCCGACGGCAAAATCGCATTTCTCTCCTACCGCGAGAACTACGAGAATCCCCGAGATATATGGGTCCGGGATGTGTGGATTATGAATGCGGATGGGAGCGACCCCGTGAACCTAACCCAAGGACAGTATTGCGCTAGCCCGATTTGGTCCCCAGATGGCACGAAGATCGCCTATTCCGCCACTGGTGACGATTATTCCGGTAGGTACATTTGGGTGGTAGATGCCGACGGCGGCAATCGAAAGCAGCTAACAGACGATATTGAGAAAGTAGGCCCTAACAGTGCAGATGATCTGTTTTGGTCTGAAGACGGAAGTAGCATTTACTACCATGTGTGGGACCGCTCTGAGCTGGTCGCCGTGGCACTGGACGGCAGTGGCTCCGCAATTATGGAATGGACAGAGGCGGCTTTGCTACTCCGTCGCTTCTGGGATCGCCGCAATTTTTCTCTAGACGGAACTAAACGAGCCTCCACCGTCTTGCTGCGTGGTGACGAATATGAACAAGCTCTCCTCGTTATGGCCAGCGAAGACTGGAAGATGACCAGTAAAGACAGGGTCCCGGCCATTCTCCTGTCCGGCCAACCTGTCGATCTCTTTTTGCGGGATTACGGCGATTCTTGGATCTATACTGGTTTTCCCCTTACTTGGGCACCCAACGGCACGAGAGTAGCCTTCACTTCATACACCATTCTCAGCAGCACGGACACTTCTTATTCCTTCACCGGCGATGGGGAGATTTGGGCTGTCGATATAGACGGGGGCCACTTGGTCAATCTGACCAACGGTTTGGGCGGAGAATATCCCATTTGGCAACCTGTCGTCCCCTCTGCTACTGCTACAAGCGTCGAGGTCCAGTCGTGGGGACGGATCAAATCGCTGCTTTCAACAGGTGCCCGTTAATGGCCCCTCGTGCGTAGGGGTGGCGTGCAAGCCACCCCTACGCGCGCCTTTCTGTTCCAACCCCGTCTTATCGTTCCACAAGCGCAAAATCCAAAAGTAATCGCTACCCGAATCGGTCAACACGGAAAGTCGTGGAAAGCCACGAAAAATCGTGTGCGGTCCACGGAAAGTCGTGGAAAATTTTGTGCTGACGGCTGAGGCTGCGGATCATCGAAAGACTCGTCTCATATTTTAAGTGTTCTATTTTTCAATCCTTTAGGTCGATCCTAAAGGATTTTTTATTCAAGGTATGGTACATGGCACGGAATGTGCTTATGTCTCCTCAGCCGCGTCCCGTATGGTCGCTCCTCAAACCCCAACAGAAGAGGAAATCTGATGAACGTATATTCCGCTGCCCTAATAGCCCTGAGTCTCTATCTAACCGCAGCAAGTGCTCAAAACCAGCTCCGCGCCGCAATCGTCACCGGCGAAGTCCACAACGCTCCGTCGCGGGAAATCGAATTCCGCCACGAACCCCTACTCGCTCCCGGACCGTCCCAACACTACATCGCCTTGGACGAGCAAAACCGCTTTGCCCTCCTCTTGAACATTCCCAAGGGAATTTTGGTCACCGGGCATTACGAAGATGAGCACAGCATCCCTTTCTTTGTCGAACCCGGCGATAGCCTACACGCGGTCGTAACCTTCGCTGAGGTGGCGGAGGCCGACTCTGCGGCGGTAGTGGAATCTGACAGTTTGCACAGTGCAGTTTCCTCTTACTCCCTGACTTTTAACGGCCGGGGTGCGGATAACAATCACTTCTTAGCCGAGTTCTGGCCTCAACATCATGCCTTTGAATCCGACTATGCGCTCTATGCGCTGGAGCCCGAGGCGTTTGCCCGCCAAGTCGAACAGTGGCGTCAGGATGAGTTTGCCTTGCTAGCTGAGGGAAGAGAAAAATACGCTCTTTCTCCAGGGTTCATCGACTATATGACGACCTTTTTCAACTACAAGTGGGCCGACAAGACGGTTTCCTATCCTGAGTTTTCGTTTGAAAACGGCCGACGGACACGCCGAATAAGCCCCGACGGCTCCCACAGAAGAGAGGTTCCTCCGAACTACTACGACTTCCTGCAGGAAATTCCATTGATAGATGAGAAGGCTATCGGCGTGGGGGAGTATCGCCGGTTTCTGGTGAATACCCTAGCGTTGGAGGCGAAGTCGGATGGGATGCCTAGACTTTCCGATAGGTACAAGCTGTCGGGTTTGGGTCTGTCGGAATCCGTCCGCACCCGACTCGATTCCATGCACGACGCAAACCGAAAGCCCAGATTATCACAGATGATCGATTTGTCGGGTTTGGGTCTGTCCGAGTCATCCCAAGCCCAACTTGATTCCATGTACGAAGATCCCAAAGAGATCAGGGCATCCGAAAAGGCCGCTTGGTTGGGATTGGAGTTATCGCCCGCCGCCCTAGCTGAACTCGACGCTTATGAGAATCATAGTACGTTTATCAGAGATACCACGAAAGTCGATACGACGGGCGGGAAGTTGACCTTCCATTTGCCAGAGGAAAAAAACAAAGAGTGGTACGAATACGTAAACAATCGTCCGCTATCGGCAAGGGTTGACATGGCGAGTTTAGAATTATCGCCGACCATCCAAACCCAACTCGATTCCATGTTCCAAAATCGCAAACCGCTCAAGCTATCCCAAAGGATTGACTTAGCGGCCTTGGGTCTGTCGCCAGCCAGCCAAGCCCGACTCGACTCCATCTTTGCCGGACCGAGTTTTCCAGTCCTTATGGGCTTTTCAGAACGATACGACCTCGCCAAGCAAAAACTGCAAGGGCGAGTACTCTACTGGTTTCTCGCCGGAGAGTTAAGGATTGGAATTAAGTGGGGCTGCGAAGCCTATGTGGATGCTCGCTGGCAATCCTTTGAGGAGAGCAATCCCTTCCCCGAATACACCGAGGTCCTCCAAGCGGAAATGAACAAGACCCTAGTCCTACAACCGGGGCAACCCGCTCCCGATTTTACCCTCAATGATCCCGACGGCCAACCCGTATCGCTGAGCCAGTTCAAGGGCAAGGTGGTCTTGATGGATTTTTGGGCGAGTTGGTGCGGACCGTGCATCGGCGATTTGGGAGACCTTCGCAAGATCAAGGAACGGATGGCCGGTCAGCCGATGGTCTTCCTCAACGTCTCATTGGACGCGAATGAAGGAGCTTGGAAGAGGGCCATTGCCAAGCACCAGATCCAAGGTGTCCACGTGCGCTCGGACGGCCAAGTAACGCAAGCCTATAATGTGTTCGATATCCCTCGGTATTACCTGGTGGATCCCCAAGGGCTGATTGTGGAGGATCGTTTGCGGGTATTTGACGTTGATAAGGTTGTGGCAAAAATCGAGGAAAACCTGTGAGAGAGTCGTCCAAGCTCTCACAATCACCACACACCGCGACTATCGCGGGGAATATGGAGGTAATGTCATGTTGAGGTTCGCTATCATTGCATGCGTTGTGCTGTGGAGCAGTTTCGCCGAAGCGATGACGTGGGATTTCGACGATGGGACGACTCAAGGATGGGCCGCCAAAACAGGCAATGGATGGGGCGGCACGTTTGAATTTAACCTGTTTCCGGGGGTAGTCGCAGACGGCGTGTGGACGATTGATGTGTCGCCCTCGATGGCCGGAGATCCGCTTCCTAGCCCGAGTGTCCAAGTGGTTTCGCCTGTCATAGGCCATGATTCGGGCCTGTTCGACCGGGTCCGGGCTCGGGTTCGCACTATCCATCATAGTCCTACAGTCGGTTCCTTTTCGCTGACTTGGACCAATGAGCACAACCGCACGTCTCCAGGTCTCGATCCAGAGCAGCGGGGTAGAGGCCGGTTTTTCCTTATTGGACAAAGCGGCTTCGCCTATACGACCGAATGGCAGGAAGTGGAGTTGACGCTGCCCGAAGCGGACGGGGAGATCGCACCGGACGACAGGGAGGTCTGGGAGGGGGTCTTACAAGATATTCGGCTGAGTTTTCACTTGGATTGGGGCGAGATGGGGGTGTCCCGGCCGGTGGACGAGCTAGTCAGATGGTTGGAGATCGACTGGATCGAATTGACCGGCGAGGAAGAGTTGTTATTGGGGGAATTAGCCCCGCCGTCGGTAGAGTATTTCCACTTTGAAGGGGCCGGACTTTTTGCCCCGCCGGTCTTCTCTCCCATTATATCGGAGTCAGAGCGCTCCTTCTTAGGAGGAAGTAGGACTGCTGCCTTGACAGACTTAGATGGGGACGGCGATCTCGACTTGTTCTCCACTTGGGAGAATTTCCTCTCGCCACCTCCTTTCGTAAACATCTGGGTCATGGCCCTCAATGATGGGAGGGGGGCCTTTGAAACGGTGCACATTGATAAGAGGATCGGAGAGGGGATCGATTATCTGCACGTCGGCGATTTGACCGGCGATGGCCAAGACGAGATCGCGACGAGAAAAGATTGGGAAATAACGGTCTGGTCTATTGGGCCAGATCTGCAAATGGAGGTGCTCACGCAGATCGAGGGTCGCGGGCTGGTGGATATGGTGGATTGGGATGGCGATGGCCGGGTCGAACTGTTTACAACCGACTTTACAGTGGAGGAAGCAAGAGCGTTAGAGGTCTGGGAGGTCGAGCAGGGGATGTGGACGACCACCCAGTTGGCGGTCACCGAAAACCATTTTCCCTCGCGGATAGGCGATTTTACCGGCGATGGGCAGTTGGACATGCTGTGGGTACAGAGAGGCCGGGTGGGCAGGTGGCTGGTAGCGGGCTTGGGCGACGCGCCGGAGGCGGGCGAGGTCGTCTTTGAATCCGAGGCCGATATGGCGGGTATTCTTTCTTCCCTTCTACAAGTGGGTGATTTTGATGGCGATGGGCAGGTGGACCTACTCACGCCGCTCGAACGCAGCAGGTGGGAAGGGCCCAAGGGCCTTGCCGTCCGGAGCGGCCGTATAGATGAGAAGGTGCTGTATGATGGGCTGTTTATGCGCTCACCGGTGGTAGTGCGCGACCTGAACGCCGACGGAGTAGAGGATTGGGCGTTTGTCGGCGGGGACCGCGCCTCGGGTTTTGGCGTGTTCGTCGAATGGGGCGGGGGTGCGAATCCGGCCAAGGAGGTGGAATGGCATCGTTTGGTCGGCGAAGGGGTACAGGTGCTGCCGGGGGATGTGGATGGCGACGGCGATGTGGATTTGGTGGTGTTAAATAGCGTCTTGGGCGGAGTGCAAGTGTTGAAGAGTTCGGTGGGATCGCCAGCGACTGCGGTGATGACGTCGGCGTCAGTGCGGCCAGTGCAATATCGGCTGGGCGATAGCTATCCCAATCCGTTCAATCCGGCTGTAGTGATTCCCCTTGATTTGGCGACAGACGCGGCGCAGATGTCGTTGACGGTGTATGACGTGTTGGGTCGTCGGGTGCGGCAGTTGTGGCAGGGGCCGCTTGGAGTGGGTAGCCATCGGTTTGTGTGGGATGGCCGCGACGAGGTGGGGAAGGCAGTGGCCGCCGGGGTGTATCTCTATCGGGTTGAGGTGGACGGACAGATAGAGGCCAAGAAGACGACCAAGCTACCATAACATAAGGCATGGTTGAAAATGGCGTGTGGGAGAATCGCAGCGCGGCCATTGATCGCCGTGGACTGAGATCAGAGGGCATCAGCATGGTGCGTATCAACACATTGAATCGCAACGGTCGGACCTTAACCATCGAACTCATGGGGTATATCAATAAGACGGAGTTCGATATCCTGCACGACTGCATGGAATCGTATGTCGAGGAGGGAGTAAGGGAGGTCTGTATCGTGGCTAACGAAGTGCGGAGCATCAGTCCATTGCTCGAACGAGACGTAATCGGCTTGGGGCAACTGGGTCTGACTTTGCACTTCCAGCAACTGGCTCCTTCTATACAGAGATCGCTGAAAAGTTGGGGCTTGCAGGCGTGGATAGATGATGAGTAGTCAGCGGACTTTGCCGCGGCCGGCGATTTCCCAAATCGCCTCTAGCCGATTGGTGCGCAGCGCGTAGAGGTGGTCGTGGAGGTTGACGGTAGTGCAGCCGTGGCCCGGGATAAATT
>VXZF01000584.1 GCA_009845645.1 Gemmatimonadota bacterium
ACGATGACCGTGGCTGGCGGCGGCGCTTGATTTAGTTCCGACTCTTGGCGCGGGTGGGTGTGCGGGAGGGGCGTCCGGTGTGCCGAGCGCTGTTCCTCCATGCGATGGATGCCCTCAGGGCAAGGACGTTAGGGAGACGCTTGACCTTCCAACAACTTCACGAAGTCCGCCTCGTCGCGGCAGGTCAGCGCCGCCTTCATCACCGCTTCGGCGGAATCGTCCCCAACCTCGGTCAATCGCTCAGCCAACGCAGACGGCACGGCAATGCCCCGCGTGGTCAAGGTCTGCACGACGATGGCATGCAGCATCTCCGCACGGCCTTCGGCACGGCTCTCGCGGCGTTCCTCGCCCAAAAACGCATGCTCGTCGGGTCCGGTGCCCTCCGGGGTGCCGAGCACCCGGCCCACGCGGCGCAGCATAGCCACGGTCGCTAGCGATAGCGTGGGTTCATTCAGCGCCAAGTGAATCTCCCCGGCGGTCCAGCCGGGAAAGGCGAGGCTGATCGGCGACGCCCGGAAGCCCTTTTGGCCCCGAACATGGATGCTCAGGCCGGGTTGACGCTTGGACCGCGGACCTCGAACCGCACGATCCGGCACTTCAACCCAAACTTCGGGAAAGCCCCAAGCCTCATAGAGGCTGAGCTTGCCCCGGTAAACGTCAGTGGTGAGATCGACTTCGAGCACGACATCCGGCAGCGCGTCCTCCCCGACCTCAACGATGCGACCCGGCGATTCCTCCAAGGGCCGCAAGTACAGGCACTGATCCGCCTGCAGGATGCGCCGTGGATCACCTTTCGGCCCAAGCACCGCTAAGTCGGCCGTTCCGAAGGTCTCAATGGGCGAACCCCGCGCTGCGGAAATCAGTGTGGCTAGATCACGAAGCCGCTGCGACGGATGCTCGTGCCAAGTGGTGGTGGGCTCGCGTACCACCATCGCCACTTCCGTATCGGCGTCCCAGAACTCAAACCGACCCTCGTGGTCCGCAATGCGGCTGCGCGGAATGCGCACTGGTCGGCAACCCGGAAACTCAAGCGCCTCGGGTTCGGGAAACGCCAACATGCGTTCCTTGGTCGGTCTGCGGAACAGTTCAGCCATGATGGGTTCACCTTAGCCTATTCGACTCCTCCGACACTCGGACTAAAATCTGGGTCCATAGTTAGGTTTCTCGGGACTTTGTTGATGGGTGGTGTGAATAGGCCGCAGTTGATTCGGAACTTGCCCACTGATCCTCCGTGGAGAGGGAGTATGTCGAGTGTTTATCGAGGTGATAAAGTGGCATCGCCGAAGCTAGGGGGATGGGATACTCGGGGGAACACGACCTTTCGTCGCTGGTGGTGGCAGCGTGATGGGGCTAAGAGCAGATAGGAGACACATGAGGAGTTTATCGACATGGCCAATCGCGAAGGAATGGAGTTTGTGATAGAGAAGTGCTACACGGTGGCTAATGTGGCCCTCAGCCCAAGATCGCCGGACTGCCACATCGGAGTCGGTTGAAAAAATCAACAAGTTCGGCGTCGCCGAGCGAAAGGCGGAAGTATGGGCATGATAGAGACATGGGCGCGGCTTGAGGTGGAAGGCGTCGAAGAGACTTGCGGTGACGCAACCGGTGGGGGAGACAACGTAGAAGTCGCCGATAGGGGGACGTTTGCTTCCAAGTGGTGGCGCGTCCGTGTCGACTACAATCCGAATACTAGCCGAGGCGTTGGATTGGCGGCCTGGTTGTCCACCCTGATGCTAACAGAAGGGCTCAAGCGTAGAGGAAACGGCGAAAATTCCCTGAGAGGTCCTCTTGCGTGGATTTCCGTCGCGACAAACGATCATGCTGGAGTGAACCTACGCGTTGAACGGAAGTGCTCAAAAGCATGGAGAGACCAACGCAACCATGTGGAAGGAAAACACCTTATTCGCGGCACCAAGTTTAACAACGTAACTGGCGAGGGAGCACCTTGAACAAAGATCGAGCGAGTGCTCTGGCTATGGAGCTGAAAGGTGAGTCTGTGGACAAATGGACGATTTGCGACTTGATTGATTCCGGAAAGACTGCAGCAGTATTCGCAGCGAAAAACGGAGTACAGGACGCGGCGCTCAAGGTGTTTGACAGCGAACTCGTTGATCGATACGGAAAACACACGCAGTTAAACAGGATCGCACGGGAATTGAGCCTTGCTGATCATAGGCACCCCAACTTAGTTGAAATATATGATGGCGGTGAATGCCGGAGGACTGGGCTACTTTATGTTGCGATGGAGAGAATAGATGCCCCTTCCCTTGCCCTCGTTCTTGAGAAAATCGCTCGCAGTCGCATTAGGGACATCATACGTGATGTCGCTAGTGCGGCAAGATTTCTCGAGACGTTGAATATCGCCCACAGGGACATAAAGCCAGCAAACATAGCGGTAACTGATGAAAAAGCAGTGTTGCTTGATCTAGGTGTCATTCGTGCAATCTCAAATCCCGGAGGGACTGACGACGACGACGCAAGGAAGTTTGTAGGAACACTTCAATACAGCCCTCCTGAATTTCTCCTTCGTACTGAGGAAGACTCTATCGATGGTTGGCGTGCAGTCACATTCTATCAGATGGGAGCTGTTCTTCACGATTTAATCGAAAGAAAGACGATATTTTCTGACGCATTGGACCCGTATGCACGTCTGGTCAACGCAGTACAACAGGAAAGCCCCGACATTACTGCGTCCGACGTACCTTCGGATCTAATTTCCTTGGCACAAAGGTGCCTCGTAAAAGATCCTACTGCTCGGCTTAATTTGGTTTCTTGGAATGACTTTGAATTCACCCCTTCGCAGTCGTCGCCAAGGGAGGCAGCGAGAGAAGCGATTCTTAAAAGGCTGGGTGTAGGAGCCGCAGAACCTTTGCAGCCAGATATTGAGTACGAGCGATCGAGGTTGCTGCGCACTACCGCAGAGGAAGTACGGGACATTATCCGTAACGCGTGTATCTCCGAAGCTCTTCTACCTCCACTTAGGATGCACGAGTTACGCACTCGAGATACAGTAGCTTCGTTCGCTGTAACATTTTCGCCAGATCTGCAGCGCGGCCTTAACGTCTATTTCATTCTGGATTTTTTGATCGATCTTGTGGATGTTAATACATGTGCTGTGATTGTGAACGCTGCCGCCCGGCTTGACACAAAGAGGTTTGATCCGACCGACAACGAAAATCCCCGAGAGAGAATTTATGCTGGTTTTGTTGAGCAAGAAAGCATGGGAGATGCGGTTCTGGACTTTCTTCTACCAGCATACGAAAAGGCACTTACGTTGCAGGGGGAGGTGAACGAAGCTCGTCAGCAGATTTGCATTACAGGCACAGATGGGAAGTCGGAGATATGAACGATACTTGGTGGGTGTCCGAAGGTCAAATGGACGATGATCAGAAGCGGGTAGTGGCTCTTCCTTTAGACAGGGGGCAACTCGTCGTTGGTCCTCCAGGCTCCGGAAAAACTAACTTGTTGGTCCTAAGGGCCAAGTACTTGACGCTAGCGGGTAGGCCAAACTTTCAGATTGTTGTGTTCACCAGAGCACTTCGGGAGTTTATTGCTGCGGGCGCAGATGCTTACGGTGTACCGGGAGACAAGATCGTCACTTCTAAAAGGTTTTTTGCAGGTGTCTTGTATGACTATGGCGTTAAAGTCGAGTCGGTTGAAGATTTTGGCGAGCAGCGCAGAAAGCTAGTCGAGCAAGTAGCCGGGGTTGTTCAGAGGGAGGGGTTGCGGAACATATACGACGCGATTTTGCTAGACGAAGCTCATGACTATCTTCCGGAGGAAGTTGAGCTGTTTGCTAGGCTAAGTACGACCTTGTTTGCAGTGGCGGACAGGCGACAGAAGATATACAGTGGTGAGGAGCCTTTTGGCGTTCTGGAAAGCATAGTAGGGGATAAGGTGGAGTTGACCCACCACTATCGAAATGGAGTCAACGTTTGTAGATTCGCTGATAGGATTGGTAGGGACCGGGAGGCATTTCAGCCGATAGAGGCGTCTTGCAATTACAATGAAAAGGATCGACCTTCCAGTGTGCGCTGGGAACGTTGTGCCTCCCTAGATGAAGAAATTGAATTGGTTATCTCTAGATTGAGTGGACAGATTGCCGCGTACCCAGACGAGCGAGTTGGGATCATCTCCCCTAGTAGGAGTGCAGCTGCGCGTATGTGGGCTGCGATTGAGCAAACAGAATTTGCGGATGTGGCAAGTTTTCAGGGGGACGATGAAGTTGTTCGTTTTGATGAGGATGTTCGCATTTGCGTGTCCTCGTTGCATGCGGCGAAAGGTCTGGAGTACCGCGTACTTCACGTACTAAGTTGTGAGAACTTTGCGCGACGCCCACTACCTCGATTCTTGGCCTTTACTGCCGTCACCCGAGCGAAGACGGCATTGTACATGTACTTTTCGGGAGAACTGTTGGGATTCCTTGATCAGGCTATACAGTCATTAGAGACTAGGCCTTCACCACCCTCGATTGAACGACTTTTTGGGGACAAAGGATGAAAATCTGGCAAGCCACAGTGGGAAGACAGCGGTTTATTGAGCTGCTTCAGCGGAATCCACCCGCGGTTCCCGTCCGCACTTGGGAAGGTGGGAAGCGGGAGGGAGTGGGGAAGGGAGAAATTTGCCTGCTTTGGGCTAGGGAACCCAGAAAAGGAGAGATGCCAGTCGCAGTGGTTGTGCCGGAAGGGGAAGTCGAGGACTTTTTTGCTTGGACGAACACATACTTGTCCAATTGGAGCCCGATTACTTCATATTTTAGAGTTTTTTCGGACCGAGAGTTGATTCGGCGAGACGAGGAAGTAAAAAGCACGGTAGGGAAACTCCTAGAAGCGGCCTCTATCGGATTGATTGTAGCAGAGGCAATTGGGCAATCCCGAGAAGGGTATGACGTAGATCGTGTTTCTATGTCTGCATGTGTTGCAACTTTTTCGTATGCAGCTGTTCAAAGTATATGCAACAAAGTCGAGATATCGCAGTTCGCGCGGGAGTGGTCAAACTGTAGACTCCTTACCGGTCAGGCACCCTTGCGGATTGACGTAGAGAGTATGCTGACCCCATGGGAGGCCATAGAGGATATGGTCACCGAGCGTGTCGACGGGACGCGAGGGAGGACGAATCGCGGAAAGGGGCGATTGTTCGTTGAGGGACTCAGGGAGGTAGCTGATGAGGGCGAAATTGGTGAGGCCACTTGGAGGCGAATAACAGCGCGGATACCGAAGGCTCAGCGGGCGATTCAGCTAATGAAAGGCACGCACGAGGAGCGTGTGATTGCACTGGAAACCGTACTTGGGGAAGGGGGGAATAGAGGACGGCGATATAGCGACGAGAGCTCTTTTGTCGCGGGTTACTTGGGGAGCAGAGTTTTCCCGGGCACAATCAAACACATCGGTTTGGTATTGAAGTACTCCGACAAATATCCAAGTGCGGCTTTGTGGCTCGGATTGTTTGCGGGATTACACGAAAGGCGCGAATTGAGTATGAACAGCCTCGGGCGACACATTTGGCGGGCGATCGCAAGTGAAGAATCGGTTCTATCCCGGCCGAGATGCGATATTGGAATTAGAGAATTGCGTGTGTTGGTGGAGGGCGGCCTTTTCGGGACGCAGTACAGGACTGCGACGCCTGGTAGATTGGTCGTGGAACTGCATCCGTGTGTATATACCGTAGTACGTTGGCCCGTGCAGTACTCGGAAAAAGAGGGACGTAGACAAAGAGAATTGTTCACCGGCATAACGGGTGAAATAGGTGGGGTGGTTAACGACCTCAAGGAAGCACGAAGTGGTCTTGATGAGGCCATAAGGAGACTTGAACGCTCGATTCAAAAGTAGAGCGAGTCATGCACTTCGTTACGTAAGTTGGGGAACTATAGGCATGAGTGTGTCAAGCCGGTTGTGGCTTGGACCGAGGATTATGGCCCCTCCCTCACGAGGCTAGGACTTTCCCCCGCACGGCGCTGACAACGGCGTTCAGCGGGATTCGGTCCCCCTCGATCAATAGGCTCAAGGCCAGCTCAATGGCCAAGCGGGTGCCTGTCAGTTCGCCGCGCAAATCCCTCAGTTCCATACAGAGCGTTGGAGCGTCTTCGTCGCTCCTCCGCCATGCTGCCGAGAAGGCTTTGGCTTCAGGCGACTAGACCCTGCCGTCGCGGTGCGCAAGCCCGTGGTGTCGAACCGCAGGGCGTTGGCTGACGGGAATGTCGAGCCTGCCTCCTCCGCTGCCGGGCAGTCGAAGCCCGGAAACGCCCCTCGACCCTGATCGGCCCAGTATCGGACGTTGTGTCCCGTGTAGTTGGCCACTACTCCCAAGGAATCGTGCGGCGAGAGAGACGGTTCGCAGATGTAAGCTTGAGAGAGCCATTCGCTTCCGTCCCCAAGGAACCAACGGGCAGGGGTACCTATCCCGAAATTGGCTCCAAGAATGTCGTCCAAGTACTGATGGAAAAGGGCACACGACTGGCGGCTCGACGGCGCGTTGGATCCCTGTAAGGGAGTCGACGCCGTTGGCCGGGCGGGGGCCTCGTGCGGACACTCGGCGGCCCACAGCAGCTGCTTGGGCCAATTTCCAGCCCCTGCGATCTGGTACTCGCGGCGCACGGTTTGGAGCTTGTGGCCGTCGTGCTGGTCAAGGCACAGGGCAAGCTCGCGCCGCTCGGCGGACCTCATCGGCGGAAGAAACCCCAGATGCGCAACGGCCGCCGTACCGTCGGGCTTCTCTATGCGGTCGCAGTAATCGTCCTCGTCCTCGTCTGCACACCAGTGTCGAACCCATTGGACTACCAAGTCCGTCACGGCTTCGGCACCGTAGTAAGTCTCCCAAGTGGAGACCGTGGTTTCCAGCCATGCCTCCTGGGCGTTACCAGCGTCGCGAAGGCTGTTGACCGGCAAGTACGGATGCGGTGTCCGATACCTACTATCCGTCGAGTGGGCCAAGGTGGTGCGGCGCGTTCCCGCGTCGTCGGTGATCGTCACGGCAACGTCGTGCGGCAGTAGGACCAAACTCCCGTCGGAGCCGTCTGCTTCGCCATGCAGGCCGTAGTCTTCATAGTAAGCGCGGTTCGGGAATTCGTCGTCCCACTCCCATTCGAAGGTGCCCGCTTCGCACGACTGCGCCACGGCTGCACTACCTTCGGCCCACTCCCAAGCCGTGGCGCGCTGGATCGGATCTGCGCTAGCCAGCGCGGCGAACACCGCCAACGAGGCGGCTGAAAGGGTCAGAGATAGTCTGTTGGGCATAACAAGCCTCCTTGTCGCAATAGTTGGGCGCGCAAGGAGGCCTAAGGGATATCAATGGCCGGCCTATGTCCCTAGACTGGACCCGCTGCACTGGTGACTCGCATCCTTGCGCGGCACGAGCCCCGGACGATCTTCACTCGTTCGGGGCTTACCGCTTTTTGGGGGGTTGGCACTGTCCGGTCGCGCCTTCCTCCTTTGGGCTTCTTTACTACACCCCGGTCGCCAATGGCGCCGGGCCGTTGCAAAACTCCCTCGGTAGAAAGGTTCCCCCGCCTATTCGCCGAGGCAGGGTAGCTACTCCCCACCGGACAATGCGGCTGTTGTATTCGACGGGCAGCCCGGCAGGGCGGGTGACCGAAGAAGTTTTGCGCGATGCAGGCTAGCACAGATCATGGTCACTTATCCAAACCGTTCATGGGCTGTGCAAATAGACGATTAGTTCGTGGATTTGTACAATCAGCATCATGATTGACCGAGAAATCGCCAAGTCACTGCGCCGGGCCGTGACTCAGTATCCAGTGCTTACTCTGACTGGACCGCGGCAGTCGGGAAAGACCACCCTGCTGCGCCACTTGTTTCCCGAATACAGCTACGTATCGCTCGAGCGGCCCGACGAGCGGGCCTTTGCGCTGGACGATCCAGTCGGCTTTCTGGACCGATTTTCAGGGCCGGTGATTTTTGATGAGGCCCAACAAACGCCGGAACTCTTTTCCTACATTCAGGTGCGGGTTGACGAAGACCCGGCGCCGGGCCGCTTCGTGCTTTCCGGTTCGCAGAACTTCCTGCTGTTGAGCGGCGTCTCCCAATCCTTGGCTGGACGGGCTCGGCTCGCCCATCTGATGCCCTTGTCGCTGCGGGAGCTGAATGACAATGCTTCGTATTCTTGGACAGAATGTGCGGTGCAGGGGGGATATCCCCGCATTCACGACCGAGGCCTTGATCCGGGAGAGTGGCTTGCACAGTACTTCCAAACCTACCTACAGCGCGACGTGCGCCAGATCACTCAAATCGGTGATCTTGAGCAGTTCAGCCGATTCGTGATGTTGTGCGCGGGTCGGGTGGGCCAACTACTGAACCACGCCAGCCTTGCCAACGACTGCGGGGTCGCGCAAGACACGGTTCGCCGCTGGTTGTCAGTGCTCGAAGCGAGCTTTGTCGTCTTCCGCCTGCTTCCCCATCATCGCCGCTTCAACCGCCGGCTCACCCGCAGCCCCAAGCTCTACTTCGTGGATAGCGGCCTCCTGTGTTGGCTGTTGGGCATTGGAAGCGCCAGCCAGCTCAACACCCACGCCATGCGCGGTCTGGTGTTCGAGAACCTCATGATCAGCGAAGCGCTAAAAGCCGCCTACCACGCCGGGCAGGTGCCTCGGCTGCACTTCTGGCGTGACCATCGGGGCAATGAAGTAGACCTGATTGTCGATGACGCAGCCACGCCGCATCCGGTGGAGATGAAATCCGCCGCCACGATGAACAGCGAGTTCTTCAAGGGATTGCGCTTCTGGCAGTCGCTAGCTGGCGAGGGCCAAGCCGGTACGCTGGTTTACGGCGGCGACGAAAGCTACGTGCGCGATGGCATCGCCGTGACCGGCTGGCGGGACTGGCCTGCGCGAATAGCGAGTATGGGATTTGAAGCCTTAGGGTGACTCTTGAACAACCGAGCGAAGAGGTTCGTCAGGCGCAACCAGCGAATTGGAAAGCTCGCACTTCGCCCCCCCAAGGACCAATGTTCACGCTACGACAGCTCCTTGGCCTCCACGCCCCGCGCCCAGACCGCGGCCGGTTCCGCCAGCACGGCTAGATCGTCCAGCGGATTGCCGTGCACCAGCACGATGTCGGCGGACAGGCCGGGCTTGAGCCGACCCGTTACCTGGCTTATGCCCAGACCTTTCGCGGCGGCGCTGGTGGCGGTGCGCAAGGCGGCTTCCGGCGTCAGGCCAGCGATGGCGGCGAAGACCGGCAGGGCTTGGGGCAGGTGGTGGTGATAGACGCCGGGAATGCCGGCGTCGGTGGAGGCGA
>VXZF01000318.1 GCA_009845645.1 Gemmatimonadota bacterium
GGCGTGGCTGTGGACGCCGTTTTCGACAGCGTCTCCGTGGCCACCACGTTCAAGGACAAGCTGGCCGATTTGGGCATCATCTTCTGCTCCATGTCCGAAGCCATCCAAGATCACCCCGAACTCGTGCGAAAATACCTCGGCTCGGTCGTTCCCTATACCGACAATTTCTTCGCCACCCTCAACTCCGCGGTCTTTACCGACGGCTCCTTCGTGTACGTGCCGCCGGGCGTGCGCTGCCCCATGGAGCTATCGACGTACTTCCGCATCAACGCGGCAAACACGGGCCAATTCGAGCGCACCTTGGTCATCGCCGACGAGGGGTCGTATGTGTCATATTTAGAAGGTTGTACGGCGCCCATGCGCGACGAAAATCAGCTCCACGCGGCCGTCGTCGAACTCGTAGCCCTCGGCGACGCGCAGATTAAGTACTCCACCGTGCAGAACTGGTACCCGGGCGACGAAAACGGCAAGGGTGGGATCTACAACTTCGTCACCAAGCGCGGTGCGTGTCGCGGCGACCGCTCCAAGATCTCGTGGACCCAAGTCGAGACCGGCTCGGCCATCACTTGGAAGTACCCTAGCTGCATCCTACAGGGCGACCACTCGATCGGCGAATTTTACTCAGTGGCCGTCACGTCCAAGCGGCAGCAGGCCGACACGGGCACCAAAATGCACCACATCGGCAAAAACACCCGCAGCACCATTGTCTCCAAGGGCATTTCGGCCCAGCGCGGCCAAAACACCTATCGCGGCAAGGTGCAGGTGCTCAAAAACGCGACCGGCGCTCGCAACTTCACCCAGTGCGATTCCATGCTCATCGGCGACCAATGCGGCGCGCACACCTTTCCCTACATCGAGGTGCGCAACCCCACCGCCCACGTCGAACACGAGGCATCCACCTCCAAGATCGGCGAGGCCCAGATTTTCTACTGCACCCAGCGCGGGATCTCCACTGAAGACGCCATCTCCATGATCGTCAACGGCTTCTGCAAGGAAGTCCTCGCCGAGCTGCCGATGGAATTCGCCGTCGAAGCGCAAAAGCTGCTCGGCATCAGCCTCGAAGGCAGCGTGGGGTAGATGAGTCAGAACTTAATTCGTTGTGGATCGCCCTTGACCAAAGCCATAAGAGGTTGAACCATGTCCAGCACCATCCCATACCAAGAGAGAACCTCGGCCGAGGCGGTTGGTCTAGCTGAAGAAGAGGTGCCCGTCATCGTGTTGCCCAATGGCGAGCGGTTGGAGTTTCCCGGCTGCCGCGCCTACAAAATGTCCCTGTCCGAACTAGAAGAGTACGAAGGCCGATATGAGTATTGGTATGGTCCCACCGAAACCCTCATCGTCGTGGCAGACGAGCCCAGAGTCAGCGGGGATCACGAACTGCCCACGCCCTACCTGATGCAACTAGTTCAACAAATCGCCGAGGAGTGCGGGGGCCACTTTGTCCCCTTTGGTACGGTCAGTATCTGGGGTGCGAATGCAGAGGGCGTCCCTCGGGTCGTCATGCGTCCCGATCAGTGCCTTTACTTGCGTCCCCAGTCGGCGCGATTGCCCGACAAGGACGGGTTGAAGTTGGGCTTTCACACCTTGCCTGATGTGGTGTTGGAAGTCGATCATACGACCGACATTCGGCGGGGGAAGCTGCATCAGTATGCGTTGTGGGGTTTTCCCGAAGTGTGGGTCGAAGTTCCCGAGGCGTACACGCCTAGCCGACGGGCCGGCAAGCCTCGGTTGACGATCTATGTATTGGAAGGCAGCCAATATCGCGAGGTCGCGGTGAGCCGGGCGTTGGCGGGTTGGACGGCGGCGGAAATACACCGGGCACTCAACGAGCGATTGGGGTGGTCGTCGGAGACCACAGCGGCACTGTTGCGGGTGGCGCGGGCGCTAACGGCGCGTTTGGGCACGGCTGGTCCTGAAGGTACGCCGCGCTTGCGAATGCACCGTGAAGAAGGGCGTGAAGAAGGGCGTGAAGAAGGTAAGCGGGCTTTGTGCCATCAAGCAGCCCTGCGTTTCGGAGAGGACGTGGCAAGGGATTTGGCGTCGTTGCTCGCAGACGTGTCGGGTGAAAACCTGACGCATGTGGGCGGCTGGATCGTAACATCCCACAACGGCGATGAACTGCTTCGCCGAGTGCGAGAGAATAGGGCCTAGCTTGGCATTGATTTTGAATAAAATGCGGCCACAACAACAGACGATGGTGTTTGATACATAAACTTGACAAGTCCATCAACTTAGGCTCAAAGAAGAGCTACATTTATCCACTCAAAATCAAACCTTAGTAGAAAGCATCCTATGCTCCACATCGAAAACCTCCACGTCGCCGTTGAAGACACTCCCATCCTGCGCGGTGTCACGCTAGCAGTACAACCCGGCGAAATCCACGCCATCATGGGCCCCAACGGCTCGGGCAAAAGCACCCTCGCGCAAGTCTTAGCCGGACGCGAGGGCTACGACATCACCGAAGGGTCGGCCACGTACTGCGGCCAAGACCTGCTCGAACTCGCGCCGGAAGAGCGGGCGTGTGCCGGGCTGTTCCTCGCCTTTCAGTACCCAGTAGAAATCCCCGGCGTCAACTCCACGTACTTCCTCCGCCAAAGCTACAACGAACTCCGCAAGCAACGCGGCGAAGAAGAACTCGACGCCTTCGACTTCCTCGGCCTGATCCGCGAAAAGCTCGCCTTGGTGGAAATGGACGAGAGCTTCCTCAAGCGGTCGGTCAACGAAGGCTTTTCCGGCGGCGAGAAAAAGCGCCACGAGATCTTGCAGATGGCCGTGTTGGAACCCAAGCTGTCGATTCTCGACGAGACTGACTCGGGCCTCGACATTGATGCACTGCGGATCGTCGCCCAAGGCGTCAATCAACTGCACGCCCCAGACAAAGCCGTCGTCGTCGTCACGCACTACCAGCGCCTGCTCAACTACATAGTCCCCGACTTCGTCCACGTGCTCTACGAGGGACGCATCGTCCAGTCGGGCGGCAAGGAGTTGGCGCTGACGCTTGAGGAAAAGGGTTACGATTGGGTCAAGGAGCCGGTCCAATGAACGGCGTCGCCCATTATCAGTCCTGCTTTAACGACCTCGTCGGTAAAGATGAGTTGCTGTCGCTGCGGCAAAAGGCCATTGAGCACTTCGCCGACGCTGGCTTTCCCACGACCAAAGACGAGGAGTGGGCTTTTACCAACATCGCCCCGCTGACTCGGATCGACTTCGAGCTAGCCACATCCGCGTCCGCACCGGCCGCTCTCGACGACTACCGCTACGGCCTCAACGGGCTGGTCTTTATCGATGGCCACTTTGCTCCCGCGCATTCTCATCTCAACGGCCTATCCGCCGGTGTGCGCGTCGAGCGCTTGGGCGACGCCATTGCCTCAAACGGCGACCTAGTCTCGGAGTCCCTAGGCCAAGCCGCCGCCACCGAAGACGAGGCCTTCACTGCACTCAACACCGCCTTCTTGCAAGACGGTGCGGTCGTTTATCTGCCCCGAGGAACCGTCGTCGAACAGCCTATCCACTTGCTGTTTGTCTCCACCGGCCAACGCGCCAACGTCGTCTCTCATCCGCGCGTCCTCGTAGTCGCCGAAGCCAACACCCAGGCGACCCTAGTCGAAAGCTACGTCGGCTTAGATTCAGAACCGTATCTGACCAACAGCGTCAGCGAATTCTTCGTCGGCCCCAACGCCGTGCTCGACCACTACCGGGTCCAGCGCGAATCCGCCGCTGCCTTCCACATCGCAGCGACCCATGTCCGCGAGGAACGCGCCGCCCAATTCCGCTCGACCGCCATCACCTTGGGAGGACGCCTGACCCGCCATCACATCCACACCGCTTTAGAGGGCGAAGGCGTTGACTCCACTCTCAACGGCCTCTACATCGAAGACGGGGCGCAACACGTCGATAACCACACGCTCATTGAACACGCCCAGCCCCACTGCCAGAGCCACGAGTTCTACAAGGGAATTCTCGGTGGCCGGGCCACAGGCGTCTTCCGGGGCAAAATCCACGTCCACCAAGCCGCGCAAAAAACCGACGCCTACCAAGCCAATCAGAATCTCCTACTCTCGGAGACGGCCCAAATCAACACCAAGCCCCAACTCGAAATCTACGCCGACGACGTCAAGTGTTCGCACGGAGCCACCATCGGCCAGCTCGACGAAGACGCCCTCTTTTACTTGCGCTCCCGTGGCATTGGCCACCAAGAGGCCGTCCGGGTATTGACGCGAGCCTTTGCCGGCGAAGTCCTCGACCGCGTGCGCGTCCCTGCCCTCAAAGACCAACTCGACCAACTAGTAAATCACCGGCTAGATCAAGCCGCCGCCGCAGTTGCCCCATGACCGCTTCCTTTGACATCGCCAAAATCCGCCGCGATTTCCCCGTACTCGGCGAGAAAATCCGCGGCAAGGATCTCGTCTATTTCGACAACGGCGCGACCACCCAAAAGCCGCTGACGGTCATCTACGCGCTCCAGCGCTACTACGCCCGCGAAAACGCCAACATCCATCGCGGCGTCCACTTCCTCAGCCAACAGGCGACCTTTGCCTACGAACGCGCGCGCGGCCGAGTCGGCCAGTTTATCAACGCCCGCGAGAGCAGCGAAGTCGTCTTCGTGCGCGGCACCACCGAAGCGCTCAATCTCGTCGCCCACAGCTACGGCCGGTCGCAGCTAGGCCCCGACGACGAGATCATCGTCTCGCAGCTAGAGCACCACTCCAACATCGTGCCGTGGCAACTGCTGTGCGAGGAAAAAGGCGCGCGCCTGCGGGTAGTGCCCATCAGTGATACGGGCGAGTTCCTCTTCGACGAATACGAAAAGCTGCTCACTGAGCGCACCCGCATCGTCGCCATCGCCCACGCTTCCAACGCCCTCGGCACCATCCTGCCAGTAAAGGAAATCGCCGCCTTAGCCCATCAGCACGGCGCAGTCGTCGTCGTCGATGGAGCGCAAGGAGTGCCCCATCTGCCGGTAGACGTGCAAGACCTCGACTGCGACTTCTACGCCTTTTCCGGGCACAAGCTCTTCGGCCCCACCGGCATCGGCGTGCTCTACGGCAAGCAGGCCCTTTTACACGCCATGCCGCCCTATGAAGGCGGTGGCTCGATGATCGAAAAGGTGAGCTTTGCCGGAACCACGTACGCTCCCCCGCCGATGCGCTTTGAGGCCGGCACGCCGCACATCGCCGGCGTCACTGGCTTGGAGACCGCCATTGATTACGTCAACTCCGTGGGAAAGGAACAGGTCGCCGCGTACGAGGCCGACTTGCTCGCGTACGCAGACGCTGCCCTCGCCGACATTCCGGGCCTGCGCCTGATTGGCACGGCCCGCGAGCGCGTGGCCGTGATCTCCTTCACCCTCGGCGACATCCACCCGCACGACATCGGCACCATCCTCGACGCCGAGGGCATTGCCGTGCGCGCCGGCCACCACTGCGCCCAGCCGACCATGCAGTTTTACCAAGTGCCCGCTACGGTGCGTGCCTCGTTGGCTTTCTACAACACGCGCGCGGAAATTGACGCTCTAGTCGCGGCATTGCACAAGGTCAAGAAGGTATTTGGCGGGTGAGGAATGAGTAGAGGTTTATGACAACATCAACAAGGCACTTCAACGATGACTGAGCTCCGCGAACTGTACCAGCAGATCATCCTCGATCACAACAAAAATCCGCGCAACTTCGGCAAGCTGCCCGAGGCCAATCGCATGCAAGAGGGCCACAATCCCCTGTGTGGCGATCACCTGCAGATCTATCTCCACGTGGCCGATGAGCGAATTGCCGACATCAGCTTTGACGGATCGGGTTGCGCCATTTCCAAAGCCTCGGCTTCCCTGATGACCGCCGCGCTCAAGGGCAAGCGTCCCGACGAGGCAGTCGAGCTGTTTGAGCAGTTCCAGCAGATGGTGACTGCGGAGCCGGACGCGCCCGTCGATCACCAAGCCTTGGGCAAGATGGCCGTCTTCGCAGGGGTGCGCGAGTTCCCCATGCGCGTCAAGTGCGCGACCCTCGCTTGGCACGCCGCCAAAGCGGCCATAGAACAAGACCCATCGCCCGCATCCACCGAATAGGACGTGTAACTAACCGCTAAAAGGAGTCCTCCATGGAGCTGTTGCACGAAAAAACCTTTCCCTCCGATTCTACCGAGGCCAAAGTCGTAGCCGTGCTCAAGACCTGCTACGACCCCGAGATTCCGGTCGATATCTTTGCCCTCGGCCTGATCTACGACATTGAGGTCAGCGATTCGCAGGACGTCCACGTGACCATGACCTTGACCTCGCCAGCCTGCCCGGTCGCCGGCACGCTGCCGCCGGAAATCGAACACAAAATCAAGTCCCATGTCCCGGGCATCGCCACAGCCCTGGTCGAGGTCGTGTGGGATCCGCCGTGGACGATCGACATGATGACCGAAGGGGCCAAACTCGAACTAGGCATGATGTAATCATGAAACTCAACTCGAGCGAAGAATACGGCTTGCGCTGCCTCTTGCAACTGGCTCGCCAGGCCCCCGGCAGCCTGACCATCCCGGAAATCAGCCAAGCCGAGGGCATCACCCATCACAACGTCGCCAAGCTCTTGCGCATTCTCCGGCAGGGCGGCTTTGTGGCAAGCGCCCGCGGTCAGCAAGGCGGCTACGCCCTCGCCAAGCCCCCCCACCAAATCGTCGTGGCCGACGCGCTCGACACGCTGGGCGGTCGCCTCTTCGACGACGGCTTCTGCGACCACTTCGCCGGCAGCGCGGATTGCTGCACGCACTCGCTCACCGCGTGTTCAGTGCGCGCGCTGTGGGGGCAAGTACAACAGGCCGTCGACCAAATCTTATCGCGCACAACCCTAGCCGACCTGCTGGAACAGGGCTACGCCTTGGCCGACGAAGAGGCCCTGCTCGATATATCGGCTTAGGGGATCTATTTTCAATGGATTGGAGACATCCATTGAAAACTCTTGACCGCATAACGATCAATCCCAACGTCTGCTTAGGACAACCCACTGTTCGGGGCATGAGAATCACCGTAAGTGTGATACTCAAAATGCTGGCTGGGGGTAAGTCCATTCCAGAAGTCTTGGAGGCTTACCCAGAACTCGAAGAAGAAGACGTACTTCAATCGCTGAGATACGCGGCGTGGGTCGTCTCTGATCAGTTGGAATATCCGCATAGAGATGGTACTCTGAGATGAAAAAAGTTTTGCTGTGCTGGATCGGTGCCACAGATTTGCGTGCCTCACAAGGAGATGATGTTGGCGAGGGGCCTATTGCACAGGCAGTGGAAAAGCTCGGGTTTGACGAGGTATTTCTGATTTCAAACTACCTGTCCGATGACCGTGTAACCGCGTACGTCGAATGGGCGAAAAAAAGAAGCTCGACACCGTACCGACTATATGAGGAGGAGCTTTCAAGTCCGACCCACTTTGGCGAAATCTATGAGGCTGCGGTGCGCATTTGCACAGCGGCTTTGGACGAACAGCGCGATCAGGTGAAGTTGACTTTTCACCTTAGTCCTGGTACGCCAGCAATGGCCGCAGTGTGGATCCTCTTAGCGAAAACGCGCTTCTCCGCTGAATTGATCGAGTCTTCAAGAGAATACGGCGTTCAGACGGCATCTATTCCCTTCGATATTTCGGCAGAATTTTTGCCCGACTTTCTGCTCAAACCCGACGAGCAGCTCCGCTCGATCAGCGCAGATAAACCCATAGAATCGGCAAATTTTGCAGACATACACTACCGAAGCCCGATTATGGCGCATTTGGTCGAAAAAGCGCAGCGTATTGCGTTGCGAAACGTTCCCGTTTTGCTCGAAGGCGAATCTGGCACCGGGAAAGAACTTTTTGCCCATGCTATTCACCAACACAGCCCGAGAAGTGATAAGCCATTTGTCGCGGTGAACTGCGGAGCAATTCCGGAATCTCTTGTAGAATCCGAACTATTTGGAAGTGGAAAAGGCGCGTTTACCGGTGCAAATGCCCCACGCAAAGGGCATTTTGAGTCGGCCAATGGCGGTACGATCTTTTTGGATGAAATCGGCGAGTTGCCCAAAGATATACAGGTGAAATTGTTGCGCGTCCTCGAAGAACGCGAGGTCGTCCGGCTCGGTACATCCAAATCCATCAGCGTAGATGTACGCATTGTGGCGGCAACAAACCGGACGCTCAGTGAGGAAGTGCGTGAAGGACGATTTCGCGAAGACTTGTTTTATCGGATTGTAGTGGCCTATCTCAAATTACCCCCCCTGCGAGAACGTCCCGGGGATTTGGGTCTGCTAATTGACCATTCGATCGAGAAGATCAATCGGGAAAGCGAGGGGCAGCCCGGGTACCAACGTAAGAAAATTTCCGCTGGAGCAAAAAATATTATTCTGAATCACGATTGGCCGGGCAACATACGCGAGTTGCAAAACACGCTTATACGCGCAATGGTGTGGACAGATGGCGAAATCCTCAAAAAACAAGATATTGAAGAGGCACTCTTACCCATTTACGATAAGGAGGGCGAAGATATCTTAAACCGCCCATTAGATGGGGATTTTAGCCTGCCTGACCTCATTAGCGAAGTCGCCAGACACTATCTCCAGCGTGCCGAGGAAGAATCTAAAACGAAAATAGAAGCTGCAAAACGGTTGGGATTCTCTAGTCATCAGACGCTTAACAACTGGAAGAAGAAGCACAAGGTATAGGAATTTTTCAAGAAAAATCGGCTTTCTGGCAAGGTTGGTACGAAACTTGCTTTTACATGGCTAAAGCTATTGCCAACCTAAACCAGAAAGGAGAAGGCGATGTGGCCATTCATATTGATCCCATTGGCGATATATGCTGGCGAGCGCATCATTGATAAGATCGTTCGTTAATGAGCTTTAGCATATAGCTCAATCTCTCGCTGGGCAGCACCAACTCGTTGCCCAGCGAGAGAGCCTCCGTCTAAGCCGAATAGAAAGGATACGATTATGGCTAGAAGAATCCGTAGTGACGCACGAGTAAGAACCGTCGAGAAAAAGCTGGGAATCGGGAACAGCCTCACGAATCCCAACGGACGAAATGCCCGCTCCGATAAAAAACTTGGGAATCTGCGCAAGAGTTGGGAAAAGTTTGGGAAGAAGAAATGAAGTGGCGCAAATTCTATAATGAAAGGAGGTGATGCTATGAAAAAATGGCT
>VXZF01000299.1 GCA_009845645.1 Gemmatimonadota bacterium
TCAAAGGCCATGGCAAAGGCTTGCTGGATCTCGGCAAAGGGCAGGACGTGGCTGATGATCGGCGCGACGTCAATGCGCCCTTGGACGATCCAGTCGAGTGCGGGCCGGTAGTCGCGGTCGGGATTGGGGCCGATTGAGAAAATCAAGCGCAGTTCTTGGCGCAACAGGTCCAACATTCTGACCGTCATCAAGCCCTCGACGTGGTCCTTGTCCGGGACGCCAAAGCAGATCACCTCCGCGTTGCGGTGGCAAAGATCTGGTACAAGACCGAGAGTCTCAGGGACGCCCACGGCCTCGACTGCGAGACCAGCCATGGCACCGCCGGTGATCTCAGCGACCGCGGCGACCGGGTCTTGGGATGCCGAGCAAATCATATGCGTGGCCCCCATCTGGCGGCCTACCTCCAAGCGGTAGGGCAGCGGATCGATCGCCATGATGCGGCGCGCGCCGAGATTGCGCAGTACTGCGTTGAACAACAGCCCCACCGGCCCTTGGCCGATCACCACCACATCGCGGTCAATGATATTGCCCAGCTTGTAGAAGCTGTGGATCACCGTGCCCAAAAGCTGGCTCATCAGCACCTTTTCCTCGGGCAAATCGCCGGGCAGGCGGATGCAGCCACCATCGTCTTTGGCCAAGACATACTCTTGGAAAAGTCCGCGATCAAAGCCCCACAACAGCACCCGTTCCCCCTCCCGATAGCGCCCCGACGGGCAGGCTTCGACCACGCCCATGCCTTCGTGCCCAGTGGCCCCAGGCGGCTGCGGATAGCGCTTGTGGGGGCCGCAAAACGGCGGCTTGTCGCTGCCGCAGACCGCGACCCGCTCCATTTTCACCAGCATTCGATCGCCGACAGGCTGGGGCTTATCCGTCTCGATGATTTCCCACTGACGCGGGGCGACTAGTTGGGCCGCGCGCATATCTTTCCCTTCCATTCTATCTCTATAGATCGAAGAAGTCGGCGTCTTCTTCACGCAGATAGCGCCGCGCTTCTTCGGCAATTAAATCGACGCCCATCCCAGGCGCGTCCCAAACGGCGATGTGGCTATCGACCACAATCGGATCGGGCAAACCCGTGACGATGTCGTACCACCACTCGGGCTGGCCAGTCGGATATTCAAACGCAATGTAGTTTTGCGGCAGCGTCGCTGCGACCTGCACCAAAGCCGCCAAACCCAACAGGCCGTCGAGCACGCCGTGGGGAGCCATGAGGATGCCGTGCATATCGGCGTATTCAGCCACCCATTTTAGCTCAGCGATCCCGCCGATGTCGCAGGGATCCGGGCCGATGACATCCACGGCGCGCTTCTCGATCAGATCCTGAAAATTGTGCCGCAGGTAAATCTGCTCGCCCGTGTGGATCGGCGTCGAGGTGCTCTGCGTGACCTCTCTATAGTGATCCGCCGACACGTAGGGCACGTAATCGCCGGTCAGCATGTCCTCTAGCCAAGCCACATTGAGGTCTTCAACCGCTTGGGCTAGGCGGCGCGCATCCGGCACGAGAAAGCCCGGACCCAAGTCCAGCGCCAAGCCGACCTCGTCGCCGCACACTTCCTTCATCGCGCGGATGCAATCGACGATGTAGTTGAGGCCGCGTTCGCTCAAGGGGCCGCGATTGGCGTGGAACGGGCCGGCTTGATGGGTGCCGTAGAAATGTTTGGGCAACTCAGTGATCCGCCCACCGTGGAAGGCGAGGCCCTGCTTGATGATGCTGAACTTCTGCGGCGCGTCTATCATCCGCTGCATGTTGTCCGCGTAGTCCTCGGGTGGGCGGCCTCCCTCCGCGGGCGAGCGGGCGGGTGCCATGGGGAAGCGCACCGCGCCATTGTACACCCGCACGCGGTCGCGGACCTTGCCGCCGAGCAGCTTGTACACGGGCGCGCCCACGGCCTTGCCGGCAATGTCCCACAGCGCCATTTCAATCGCGCTGACCGCACTGCCCCAGGGCTTGAAGCTGCCCAAGCGTCGGATATTGAGCATCACCCGCTCGACGTCGGTCGGGTCCTGGCCGAGGATGCGGTCTTTGTAAAACAGCACGTGGGGCTTGAGATAGGACTTGCTCGCCTCGACTTCCCCGAGGCCGTAGATGCCCTCGTCGGTATTGATGCGCACGACCGGGTTGTTGCCGATGACCGCGCATTTGAGATCCGTGATTTTCATATTTTTCCCTTTTCGTTTCGCCGCCTTAATGATTCTGTCGAGACCGCGTCGAGGTCTTGACCGACCGGTGCGGCGGTCTGTTCTCGCCCATAGTCTCCATGGTCATGAGCTGGATGATGTCGCTGCTGGTGACCGCGCCCAAAAACTTCTCCGAATCCCTTTCCACGACGGGCATGACGGAAAGAGAACTCTCTGACATACGGTGCAGCACGTCTTCGACTTGCTCATCAGGATAGGCCAATGGAGTTTGGCGGCGTACCACAGCGTCGAGCTGGGTCTTGCCCCAAGCGTCCTTAGGCAGGTAGCGGAGCATCTCTAGGGACACGATCCCAACCAGCGCTCCCTTATCTGCCACGACGTAGTGGGGTTGGTGCGGAACGATCCACTGCTCCGTGAAATCGCGCACTGTGACCGAAGACGCAGGATGCCGACGCGAGCGGTCCAGAATGTCATCAATCTTGATGTCTTCCAGCGCGAAGCGGACTATGCCCAATGGAATGTCGTCAAGTTGCGCTGGCAGGTCGGTCCTGCGGCTAGCTCGGCTCACCGCGAAGCTGATCACCGACGGCATGAACAAGATGTAGCAGAACATGACCAGCACCAAGAATGAGAAAACCACCTCGTCAATGATTCCAGAATTCCACATAACCAGCAGCAGCGCGATTTCAGCCACTCCCTTACCCATCAGCCCGGTGGCCACGGCGTAGGGAACGGCGAGGCGGGACACGTAAGCGCCGATGAAAGCTCCGGTGAAGTTGCCGAGCAATGGGATCAGCGCCAACCCCGCCATGGCCCCCAGCGGCAAGGTTGCGAAGGTAAAGCTGAAGCTCAATCCGGCGGAAGCAAAGAACAGGGGCACGAAAAACCCCTCGGCCACGCTGCGAATCCCCGGGATGATCTCCCGCTGCACTTGGTAGGGAAGGCTCGACAGCGACGCCCCGAACAGTAAAGCACCCAGTGAGCCGTGCAGTCCCACTGCTTCCGCGCCGTACACGATCAGGAACAGCATGCCAAGCAGCAAACCCAAGGAGAGCTGCGGCACCTGGATCACCCGCTGCAACCCCGCCACCAACGGCGGCAGCACCCGCGACGACAACACCCAGGTCACCACCGAAAAACCGGCCACTTTGCCCAGCAAAATCAGGATGCCGACAGGCGAAAGTTGGTGGGCGTGTTCGCCGATGCTGAAGCCGATCACCAGCAGGGCAATCAACTCGGCGATGATCACCACCGTGAAAATTTGCAGTCCAACCGGCTGTTTTAGGTGTCCGCCGTCCGTCAGCACTTTGGCCACGATGCCCAGACTGGTCATCGACAGCACGCCGGCCAACGCCAGCGACTCGGTGAAATTCAGTTTCAGTCCGAAATCGAAAACTAAATCAGTGGTGACCAGCATCGAAATGCTTAGGGACACGATCACCGACAGGACGGCCGCGAGGAAGTAATGGCCTTTGAGGGACGACATGAAACTGGAAATATCCACTTCGTCCAGGCCGATCAGGAAAAAAAATATGAACACACCCAGCGCCAAAACCAACTCGAGGTGCAGCGAAGACTCAATCCACCAGACGCCGGTCAGTTCCATGACCGGCCCAAGCAACATACCTGTCGCCGCATAGGCGATGATGGAGTTCAACCGCAGCCGGCGAAAAACGCCCTCGGCCAACTTGGCGACGATGATGAGCATCCCGAGAGTCAACAGCGATTGGTGTAGTTCATGCGCGTGCTCACCGAATCTAAACAGATCCACTATCTCTTGGAGCGAGAAGCCTTCCATGGTCTTGAGGTTCTCCGTAGGTGCCGTTTGGGGTCTTTAGTACGGGCTTCTAAGTTTTTCGACCCCGTGGTACTTGCCGTCCGTACCAATCACGGTCAAGAACACAGCGTCGGATCCCTGGTTATCGTCCGGCCCGTATTTGAGCTGCATGCCGTCAATTTCTATGGCGTCGGCATCTCGCACCGCGTGGAGCAGGCACGCTCGACTCAGGTCGGGGCCGCAGGCTTTGAGACCGGCGACAGCTAGGCGTCCGGCCAGATAACCTTCCAACGAAACGAACCCGGGTTCCGCTTGGGGGTCGTACTCGGAGAGGGCGCTGTGGTATCGAGCCACCACGGGGATGTTTTCGTCATCGGGGGGAGGAACTACTTGCGTAACGTACACGCCGGCCCCGGCTGGCCCCAACTCGTTCGCCAAAGCGTTACTCCCCACAAAGGAGACCGTCATGAATACCGGGTCCAGCTCCCGCCGCACCAACTCTACGGTCTTGACCACCGGCATGTAGGAGCCAATCATGATCACCGCTTCTGGATTGGCCGCGGTGATTTTGAGCGCGGCTCCCTTCACAGCGCGGGTATTGCGTGGGTAGTGCGAGGCCGCTACCGGCTCCAGGCCCCGGCGCTCCAGTGCCAATCGCGTGCCCTCCAGCCCGTTCAAGCCGAAGGAATCATCCTGATAGAGGACGGCAACGCGGGTGATCCCCAAATCCTCAGTGAGCCGCGCCACCATCTCCTCGGTTTCCTGGTAGTACGATGCCCGGACGTTGAGCACATTGTCCAACTCCCGGTCGCGCAAGAACTCGGCCCCCGTGAACGGAGCGAGGAAGGGCACCCCGGCAGCCTGGGCCAGCGGTGATGCAGCGCGGGACGTGGGTGTGCCCACCGCTCCGATCAGCGCGAATACCCTTTCATTCTCAATCAACCGTTGCGTGTTGGAAGCGGCAAAGTCGGTTTCATAGCCGTCATCCAACGCCTTGAGCTTCAGTTCGCGGCCATAGACGCCCCCTTCCTGATTGGCCTCGTGGAATGCCGCCTCAATTCCGAGGCGCATCGCCTTGCCCAATTCCTGGGCAGGCCCGGTGAACGCGGCGGATTGACCAAAAAGGACGTGGTCGTCGGAAAACCCAGGGGCCTCGTGGCCTTCTTTCTGCGCTGTTGCCGGGTGCGGCGTATCCATTCCCTTTCCGCCGTCATCTGGCTCGGGGGCATCCTGCCCGCCCAGACAGGCCATGCCAAAGATCGCCAGCAGCAACCCTGCAATCATCACAAGGGGGGTTATCAAGTGAGGTCTGATGTACAGGCGCGGATTCAACTGTTGCCTTTCGCCAATAATTGCCGGTCTAATCTGCCGTTTATCCGTCCTGCGGGCAATCAAGTCCGCCCCTGCTCACTAGATCCTCCAGCTTCCAGTCGAGCGGTATGCGCATCCGTCCCTCGTTGCGGCGATCGAAGAGCAAATAGTTTTCGCGCAGCCCGAAGTAGAACAGGTCGCGGGTCAGCTCCACGTCCTTTTGGCAGTACTCGGCAATCAAGTCCATCCGCCCCTCTTTGAACCACCGCAGTGCGTCCAGCCCGTCGGCGCTCTTGGCCGCGTCGAGCGTAGCCTTGCCCAGCGAGTCGAGGCTCACTCGGTAGCGCAGCCGCTGGTGAATCTCGCGCAAAATATCGAGCGTGTTGAGCGTGCGGAAGTCGAATGGGCTGTACCCGCGCAAGACCGAATAGTCAAAACCGATGATATTGAAGCCGACGACCAAATCGGCCGCCTGTAAGTGCTCTAAGAGCCGGTCAATGTCTTCCTCAAAATACTTGGTACAGGCCTGCGCGCGGCTGTCCCATACCACGCCGACCGACATACCCATCATGTGCGCTTTATTCCAGCCGCCGACCTCGGCAGCCGAGCGCTGAGTTTCGAGGTCGAACACGACCACGTGCGGGCCTTGCTCGGGCGGCGCGTCCTCTACCTGTTCCTCCTCTTCCCACTCGGCAAAAATCGGCGCGTCCTCTGCGCCCTCGGCTGCGGACGGAGTGCGCTCGATGGTCCGGCGGCCCGTGAGCGCGCCGAGCAGGTGGACCGCGCCAGCCTTGTCGAGTGGGACGTTGCCCGCGCCGCACGTGGGGAAATGGATGCAAGAGGGGCAGCCGAGCAGACAATCGCAGGTTTCGACCATGGACAGCGTCATGTCCAAGAGGCGGTCGAGCTGGGCAAATCCCTTTTCCGCTAGGCCAATGCCGCCGGGGTGATAGTCGTACACGAAAATCGCGCCCTTGCCGAGCTGGGGATGCTGGGGATAGCAAATCCCACCCACGTCCGTGCGGTCGCACAAGGCCAGCAGCGGGAACAGCGACTTCATGGCGTGTTCAATGGCGTGGATCGAACCCATGTAGTGGTGCTGGTGGCGGCTGAGATCGGCCTTGAAATGGGCGTCGAGCTCGATCCAGAAGCCAATCGTCTCAAAGTGCTCCACCGGCGACTCCAGCTCGTGTTTGCTGAGGACGACTTGGTCGCCGACGCGGATCTTTTCGTAACCCACAACCTGCGAACTGACCTTGAGCCGTCCCAGCCGCGCCATAAAGCCCTGCAACGGCCGCGAGCGCAATTCCTCTAATATCTCGGTGTCTTTTTCCGTACGGGCACGGGTGAAGTACGCCACATCCACTTCCTCGGCATAGATCTGGCCCCGCTCGGGGTTGCGGTCGCCGATCTCGTACTGGCGGCCGCGGTGCAAGTAAATTGCGCCTTTGTAGCACTCGCCGTACACCTGACCGCCGCTGACCGTGCCAATTTGGTTGTCGCCGCGATCAACGATGCGATACGACTCGCCGATGGTGCGCATATTGACCAAGCGGTGCGGCTGCTTGCGCGCGGCAAACCAAGCGTCGCCCTCGGCATTCTGCAGCAGCGTACCCTCCTCAGTCAGCGCATCGACCGCCTCCTGATAGTTGGGCAGCGCGTACTCGGCTTCGCTAGCTACAAGGGGCAATTCGCGCGCCGCGCACGTGAGGTGGTTTTTGAGGATGTACTGATTCGTCGGATCCACCACCGCGTCCTCTAAATCACGCGCAAAAAACTCCCCTGGGTGCCGCATGAAATACTGGTCGAGCGCGTCGGGAGAGGCGATGAGGAGAATGAGCGACTCGCGGCCAGCGCGACCCACGCGGCCAGCGCGCTGCCAAGTGTTGATGATCGAACCCGGATAGCCGACCAACACGCAGATATCCAAACCGCCGATGTCAATGCCCAGCTCCAAGGCCGACGTGGCTACCACGCCCATGAGCTCGCCGCCGTTGAGTGCCTGCTCGATCTGGCGGCGCTCAGTGGGCAAGTAGCCCGCGCGATACGAAGAAATCCGCTCCCGCAAGTCCGGTCGGCTCTGGGTGGCCCAGCGGTACACGAGTTCAGTGGTGATGCGAGCGCGGGTGAAGACAATCGTGCGGTAGTCCTTGAGCACGCTGGCGCGCAGCAGGTGAGCCGCGAGGGTATTGGGGCTTTCAGTCGGATTGACAAACACGAAGTGGCGCGCCGCGGCCGGAGCGCCGTGGTCCTCAATCGCGTAAAAGGAGCGGTTGAGCAACTCCCCCGCCAACTCGCGGGGATTGCCCATCGTCGCCGAGCTGGTGATGTACACCGGATCGGACCCGTAGTGCGCGCAGATGCGGTTCAAGCGGCGAAAAAGGTGCAGGACGTGGGTGCCAAAGACACCGCTGTACGCGTGCAGTTCGTCGATGACCACGTAGCGCAGGCGGGAGAAGAAGCCAGCCCAAGCCTCGTGGAAGGCGAGGATGCCCGAGTGCAGCATGTCCGGCGTGGTGAATAGCACCTGCGGCGGCTTGGTGCGGATTTGTCGGCGGCGGTGGGCCGTGGTGTCGCCGTCGTAAATGGCCGCTTTCAACGTGCCGCCTAAGCCCTGCATCAGGCCGCTTAGCTCGTCGAACTGATCCTGCTCCAGCGCCTTGAGTGGGAAGATATAGAGCGCGTGCGCCTCGGGGTCGTCGAGCAGAGTGGATAGCACGGGTGCGTTGTACACCAAGGTCTTGCCCGAGGCCGTGGGCGTGGCAATGGCCAAGTGCTGACCCTCCAGCACTTTTTGGATGCCCTCGGCTTGGTGCGTATAGAGCGCGGGGATGCGGGCGATTTCGAGAATGCGGGCCATGGCCGGAGGCAGGCCAGCCAAGTCGCGCACTAGACGCGCCGGGCGCGAGGGCAAAGTCTGGTGATGGACGACCTCATTGCCCAAGATGCGGCGTTTGAGAAAGCGGATGTGTTCGGCGATGCTCTCGGCGTCGCAGATCAAGGTCCTATTTCCTGAAGCAGTGTATGGCGAAGACGAGCGGGGATAACGGGGAGGAAAAGAGAATAGCTAAGCTGTTGGGCTAGGGCAAGGCGGTGTTGAGAAAAGCGGTGCGGCGCAGCAGATTTAGCGGGTCGCGTCTTTGCTTAAAAGATGCTATCCACGTCGGTAAAATGCAGCACGCTGGCATGGGATAGTTCCGGTGTGAGATTGCCCGCGTAGATGATGTAGCCTTTCTGCGTGGAGGACGCGATTTTCTGGAACTGCGCGATTCCCTTTGCAAATTCTGGATTAAACGTCATGGCCGATTTGATTTCAATGGGAATTAGCTGCCTGTTCTGCCTAAACAACAGATCTACTTCATTGCCTTTGTTATCGCGGTAAAAGTAGAGTTCAGGCTCTTTGCCCGCGTTGAGTCTGGCTTTCAAGGCTTCAATGACGACCATGTTCTCAAAGAGATTGCCGATCAGTGGATCTCGGGCAGCGAGCGCAGGCGACTCAATGCCGAGCAAGTAGGACGTGAGCCCAACATCGGTAAAATAGATTTTTGGCGATTTGATGATGCGTTTGCCAAAGTTTTCAAAATAGGGATTCAACCTGAAAACGGTGTGCGATGCTTCGAGGACCGAGAGCCATTCTTTTAGCGTGGTACTCGACACCCCCACATCGTTAGCCAGCGAACTCAGATTCAAGACCTGACCGACGCGGCCGGCCAGCAGGCGCGTGAAGTTCTCAAAATCTGTCAGGCTTCTGAGATTGATCATCTGCCTGACGTCGCGCTCGATATAGGTCTGATAGTAGTTTCGGTATAGGCGCGTCGGATTGACTTGTTCGCTGTACAGGCGGGGCATAAAGCCTTGGTAGATAAATTCGTCGCGCGTGTGTGTGATACCGGTTG
>VXZF01000652.1 GCA_009845645.1 Gemmatimonadota bacterium
CTCCTGAACAAATGGGGGCCAAGCGAGGGAGGCGAGGCGGGGCAGTTCGTCGAATGGTTCGTCAAACCATCCATTGAAGACGACCGCAGCTTGTCCGAAGCCAGACTCCACATCCTCGCTAGCTCTCCCTTGTACTTTGCCGATTTGCTTAAAAAAACACAGATCCACCACGGGATCGAAGATAATATGGTGCCCGAGGAAAATGCACGGGCATTGATCGCACAGATGGAGTCAATTCCCAACGCAGAATTCGAGGCATTCCTCCATCGCGATGCAGGCCATGATGTAGAATACCAATCTGATGAGCAAGTTACGCTTTCAAAATCGCGTGAATTTCTTCTTGGATACAAATGACTACAAAAACACTGTTAGTGAATTGGGTTTACGCCGGGGCGCTTGGACATGCAGTTGAAGCATTTAAGCAGGCGAACTCGTTCAAAAACGGTAATCCTGACTTTGAAGTATCGGTGATGATAAATTCCGAGGCGGGAATTGACCTTGGAAACTGCATAGGATCCATTGAAAACGTGTATGCTGTCGACCTACATGAATTCGAGCCTGGAATTCAATGCCAGATAGCATTGAATCGGTTCCCTCGCCAGTGGGATTACCTATTTACTGACAATCGTGCAGGCTTTCCTTGTGGATTTGATGACCGAATAGACCGATTTCACCAGGAGTTTCGCAACTGGGTTCAAGCAGATACGCGCACAGGTGGGGGCGAAAATACTGAGGACTTTCCCGAAATGAAGCCATCGGCTCTAGCAGCGCACCTGCCAATCGAGGCTCGAGATTTTGCAGCTCAATTCTGGCATGGATCAGGGTATCCAAGAATCGCGATTTTGCCCAGTTCTGGCAGCCATCAGAAAGCTCCACCACTTGAATTCTGGACCGAGGTGATCGCTGGACTCATCGAAAAGTACCCTAATGCGTCTTTTGCACTCATTGGCATTACCGGTAGAACTCTTAATTTTGCCGATAGCGATGCAGAGACCTTCATAGCACAATTTCCAGACCTTCGGAACGGATTCGATCAGGATTTGCTTCGTCAGCTAGCAATCATAGAAGAGAGTCAACTGTACGTCTCACCTCATTCAGGTATGTCCTTTGCCGCCCAATGCGTGGGAACGCCCTGGTTGGTAATCTCCGGTACAGTTGTCCACGAGTACGTACTCAATGGAGTGCCTTTTCGCTGCATTTACCCAGATTGTGATGTGTATCCGTGTGTGTATCCTCTTGGAGATCGCATGCTCGCACCCTGTAAAGAATTACTGTCCAAAGCCCGACTTCCGATCTGCATGCAGCACGATGCCCTGCATTTGAAGATTCCCGATCTCCTATCCGCTGCGGAAGACTTAATCGAAGGTAAACACTCCTACATTGAATGCGTTCGGTCGCATGTGAGGGAGTTGAATGCCAGGGGAATTGAGGGAGTTCCGTTAATGGATGGGGAGGCAGCGATTGATGTGGGTTATGTCTTCCCCGCTAGGTCGTGATTCGGTGATAAACAGCATTGGTTGAACTTCCATCACAAGAAACGAGTAACAGAGGAATATCGATGACCGAAAGCAGAGATATACTCAGAGAAGCGATAGAAAATGGCGACTTGGCCACAGTCAGACAAATCGGCGAGACAGAGCCTAACCTTCTCCATGAGCCCCTCCTTCCTAGCGCAGGGCGCAGCGGCTATCCGATGACACAAGCCGCCGTGAGCGGTCATGCAGAGACCCTCGCTTATCTAATCGCCAAAGGGGGCGACGTTATGGAAAACCACAACTTCCCCCTTTGCCGAGCAGCAACGCGCGGTGGCTGTGTTGCGACTATGGAGCTACTGGTTCAACATGGCGCGGACGTGAATCGAGTCACTCAAGACTACGGCCCGCCGCTGATATTTGCTATCGAGGGTAGTTCTCTAGATAGTATGAAATTCCTATTGGAGAATGACGCACTGGTCGCTGGCAGTGGTCCGAGCGAAACGCAAACCGTGTCTTGGGATGCGCTCAAACACGCAACCTCCTTTAACCGCAAGTGTCCGGGTATGCTTGCTCTGCTGCTCGATTATGGAGCCGATGTTAATAGCCCTATAGTTGACCAACGCGGAAGCTCTAAAAATAACACTGCACTGCATGGAGCTGCGGAAAAGGGGGATATTAAGGGCGTGAAACTTCTGCTAGCGCAAGGGGCTGACCCAAATGCAAAAAATAATCAGGGACAACGACCGGTCGAAGTAACCCGCAACCAAAAGGTCCGAGAGCTATTGGAGAAAATCTAACAGATCCGTCGCTTCCGAACGGGTAGGTTCGCAAACTGGCACAACCATATCTGAAATGAAAAAAGAAAAATCAATCGACGCAGACTATCTGGCCCCAGCCAAATACGACCAGTACTACGGTGCGTATGATACGCTTCCAGATTGGTTTCTAACTGAGCTCGCCTCCCGCGAAAAGGTCCTTGAACTGGCCTGTGGAACAGGCCGGATAGCGATCCCTTTGGCAGAGCACGGCCTTGAGGTCACTGGGATCGACTATTCGGAGCCGATGCTTAGCCTTGCTAGGTCGAAGGCTGAGGACAAACAGGTGAGGGTCGACTGGATCCGCGACGATATACGCCGCTTTAACCTCGGTAGGCAATATGGATCGGTTTTACTACTATACAACGCACTATGGCACCTGCACGACCTAGCGGATTTCGAGGAGTGCATTCGCTGCGTGAAGCGTCATCTCGCTCCGGGTGGTTACTTCATCTTGGACGTCTTTGTCCCTGGGCTGGAGATCCTCAATCGCGACCCAAGCAGACGGTATCCATTCTCTCACTACACAGACGATGACACTGGACAAGAGGTGCAGGTGACTCAGTCATATAGGTATGAAGCAGACACCCAAATCGCGCGCATGGTGCACTACAGAGGGGACTCTGATGAGATCGTTGGCGGTCTGAATCTCCGGATGTATTTCCCGCAGGAACTGGATGCCCTGCTAAAGTACAATGGGATAAGGATCAAGGAGAAGTTCGGGAGCTGGGACCGGGACGCCTTTGGGCCGGACTCTAGGCATCAGCTTTGCTTCTGCACCACGACGGAGACTGGCTAAGCTTTGCAAGTGACGTTTCTCGGAACATCAGCCGCGCCGTCGATGCCAATACCTTTCTGCGTATGTCAGGCGTGCTCAGACGCGAGGCAGGCCGCTGGCAAGAACCTTCGCAAGCGGTCGTCCATCGCAATCAACGATGACCTGCTTGTGGATATTGGTCCAGACATAGCGACCGCGTCATTTGCCCACGACGTTTCTCTAACTGGCATTAGTATCTGCCTATTGACACACGCCCACGCGGACCACTTTGACCCCGAGTTTCTCATGTCGAGACACGAGGAATATGCAACGATCGTCGCCCAAGAAATGCTGTTAATAGGTTCAAGCGATGCGCTCAGGTCTATTGATGAGGTTTTGGGCGAAAGATGCGAATACGGAAGTATTTTCGCTCAAGATACACAGCGCGCCCTGAAGATCAATCTGCTGACCGTCGAGCCGTTCAAGACTCAAGTCATCGGTGATTATCGCTTCACAGGGTATCCCGCGAACCACGGCACCGAAAAGGGGTGTCTGCTTTACGCAATCGAACAAGGCCAGTACGCCATATTTTACGGTACTGATACTTCGGTTCTATCAGAGCAGGCATGGGAGCATCTTCTGCTTGCAGGCACGCAGTTCGATTTGCTCGTCCTCGACCACACGTACGGCATCGGCTTTGACGTTAGTCCGCCGGATCACCTATCATCCGTTGACGTCATAGGCCACGTCGATCGATTTCGGCGCAGCGGTCTTCTCAAGGACAACGCAAAGGCGTACGCGACTCACATCTCACATGAAGGATGCCTAGAGCACGACGAACTGGACGAGTATGCCGCAGCACATGGCTACAGGATAGCATTTGACGGATTATCGCTGTCGTTCGACGCTTGAGAAAAATAAGATGATGCACATCTCGATCGAAGATAAACCCCGTGCTGAGGATTGCGATTTCGTTCGCAACCGCCTTCATGAGCACAATGCAACCATGGTCGGACCAGACAACTATGCACCGCTTGCCATCTTCGTCCGCGACGATACGGGCTCAATTCGCGGCGGCCTGTTGGGGGAGACGTTCTGGCAATGGCTCCACATCAGCATTGTCTGGGTCAACGAAAGTGATCGAGGACAAGGTCTTGGCACACGGCTTCTCGCACTAGCGGAAGAAGAGGGCATCAAGCGCGGCTGCATTAGCGCATTTCTCGACTCCCTGAGTTTCCAGGCACCTGATTTCTACTTGAAGAGGGGCTATGAAATTTGGGGTGAGCTCAAGGACTTACCGGTGGGGCACCGGCGGATTTTCCTTCAGAAGAAATTGGTGTCCGGCGAAGATCGTCAGCAAGTGTGATTATCACTTTAGAGAAAAATGGAACCCTTGACCCATCTCTGCGCTGCTTGGCCAACTTCGGCGGAAGAGGAAGCCTACTGGCAGTCGATTCGCGACCAGTACATGATCGCGCCGGATGAAATCTATCTCAACACCGGCTCTTTTGGTTCACAGCCCAAGCCCGTATTCGAGAAAATGCTGGAAATCCTAGAAGATGTTGAACGCAGCCCCTCCCGGCATCGGGGAAAATATTCCAGTGTTGTAGATGACGCTCGCGCTCGTCTGGGTGCCTTTATCAACGCGCCAGCAGAGGATATTGCCTTTGCTGCCAATGTTACTATGGCCATCAATATGGCAGTACACGGACTGGATTGGCGTCCGGGCGACGAAATCCTCGCGTCAAACCAAGAATACGGCGCTATTGACAACTGTCTGCACTTGGCCGAACGCCGCCATGGTGTGGTCGTCAAGCGCGCCCAAATTCCCGTCTCTCCCGAGCGCCCTGAAGATATCCTGAACGCTTTTGACCGCGAATTTACAGACCGCACCAAGCTGGTCTTGTGCAGCCATATCACCACTGGTACGGGACTAATTACTCCCATCAAAGCCCTCGCCCGACTGGCACACGACCGCGGAGCGCTGATTGTAGCAGATGGCGCACACGCTCCGGGCATGATCCCACTGGACCTGTTGGATCTCGGCTGCGACTTTTACGGCGGCAACTGTCACAAATGGCTGTGTGCGCCCAAAGGCACTGGATTTCTTTACGCTTCGTCTGAGGGACAAGAGCAGCTCAATCACGTTGTTGTAAGTTGGGGATACAGCCGAGAAGGCGCGAAAAGGGGAGCAGATGGCATTCTGCGGATCAATGATCGCCCATTTATGTGGGGAATTGAAAACTGGGGGACCCGGGACCAAGCCTGTTTTGCAGCAGTAGGCACGGCGATTGAATTTCAAGAGGCGATTGGCAAGAAGCGGATTCGACAAAGGGGTCGCCAGTTAGCGGCCTATCTGCGGGGTCGCTTGGCTGCAACTGGCTGGGCAAAACAGCTCACTCCCTCCGAACCCGCCCTAGCCGGCTCCATCTCAGCCTTCCACCTTTCTGGATTCGACAATATAGATCTTTATAAGCGACACCGGATCACTGTGCCGACGGCAAAAAGCGACAATGGACACTGGATGCGCGTTTCCACCCACATCTGCAATGGTTTTGACCATGTAGATCGCCTGATAGATGCTCTACACGAAATGAGAAATGAGTGAATCTAGTCGCGTTTAGAGTCACACTAAAGGAGCCATAAGATGCCGCTACAACTTTTGATAATCTGTTTAGGCGTTCTTCTCACTTCTTCAGGTTATGTGAGAGCTACACCTATTATCGCCTGTGAACAAGCCCAGGGCCGGCTTTTGTTAATAGACGAGGCGAGTAACTGGAATGATGCCCAATCGATACTATGGTCTTGGTCTCCGGATGGTTCTCCTGATATTCCACAGCAGCATGTACCGTGGTTTATCAATTTTTCAGATGCTAAATCAGTATTGGACGAGACGCATGTCTTAGCGACTGCATCTGGTGGTGCCGTTATTCTCATCCGCTTAGAAGACAAAAAGGTTCATTTCTACGCTCATGCGGGCGTTAATCCTCATTCTGCGGAGATCTTGCCCGATGGGAATATTATATCTGCATCCTCTACAGATAATATGCTTCGCATTTTCTCAACTGACGCTTCGGTTACATCATTTCCTGATAGCGTTTACTCACAGGATTATACTCTGCCTAGTGCGCATGGTGTGGTATGGGATCGGGCTCGAACCTGCGTTTGGGCCGTTGGATATCAAACCATTCGACGATATAGCTATAACTTTGATCGGCAGAAGCCAATGTTGCAAGAGGAAGCCGTCTTTGAACTACCTGAAAAAGGAGGCCACGATTTGTTCCCAACTTGGGGCTCGAATGACTTAATGATTACAACCCATTCAAAAATTTGGTCTTTCGATCCGGTAGAACAGACGTTCTCTCCTTATCCATTACTCTCTGAAGCCGTTCGTGTAAAAAGCATTAGCGAACGAAGTCAGAAGCCTACTACCGTATATATGCAGGCTTGTGAGAGTTGGTGGTGTGATACTATTCGTTTTGCAGGGAGTTCGAAAACCAATCAGAGAGAAGGGGCTCGATTTTATAAGATCCGCTGGTGGCTTCCAAATCATTTCAGTTACGAAACCAAAAGATGACATGGATGTACAGGCTAAATACGATGATCGCGAATGGTTCAAGACGCTTCATGGCAGCTTATGGCTTCGCCCGGATGAAGACGGAGAGGACGAGGCAAATTCTCTCCGTCGGATGTTGCGTATTAGAAAAGGACAACGCGTCCTAGATGCTCCTTGTGGCGCAGGGCGCGTCGCTTACCATCTGGCGAAGCACGGAGTGGAAGTAGTCGGCATCGACCTGCAGTCGACGTTCATAAACCGGGCCAAACGAAGATTTAGCAGAGACAGGGTACAAGTCGATCTCAGGCGCATGGACCTGCGTTCGCTTGAGTTTGAAAACGAGTTCCATGCGATTTATAACTGGTTCAACAGCTTTGGCTATTTCTCCGACAGCGAGAATGCCGACGTGGTGAGGCGGTTCGCCCGTGCATTGCGTCTAGGTGGACGACTTCTGATTGACCTACTAAATCGCGAGCGAATACTGCGGAATTTCCTCCCTGAGAGCGTCAATCACGGTGTGATTTTTAGATCAAAGTGGGATCCTCGTGAAGAGCGCCTCATTGGACAACGTGTGATTGACGGGATTGCAGAGGACGAAAGCCGATCATCTCAACGTCTCTACACTCTGTCGCAAATGCGGGACTTGCTTGCCTCGGCGGATCTCGGCATGGAGGCTGTCTATGGTTCGTTGAACTGCGAACCGTACCATCGAGGTAGCCGTCAGATGATTGTCATCGCTCGTAAGCCATCGACGAAGCATCTTGGATTGTGAAAAGCCAAAGCTGAGTCTTCCGCACCTCTTGAAATTTTATACGAAGGCAAAAAATGAGTGAAAAAGAGATCGTTGAAAAAACAGAAGTTCCTGCCACAGTCGAATCGCTACGGGCTAACCTTCGTGTACTCGGCGTCAAACCGGGAATGGTCGTATTGGTGCATTCGTCCTTGAGTGCAATGGGATGGGTGTGTGGAGGATCTGTGGCAGTCATCGCTGCCCTGCAGGAAGCCTTGGGTTCCACTGGAACGCTTGTGATGCCCACCCACTCGCCCGACCTGACCGAACCGAGCGGCTGGGAAAGTCCGCCCGTCCCCGAGTCGTGGTGGCCGGTAATACGCGAGAACATGCCGGCCTACGACCCAGAACTTACCCCCACTCGTTCCATGGGCATTATCGCGGAGACATTTCGCAAGCAACGAGACGTCCTCCGCAGCGCACATCCACAGGTCTCGTTTTGTGCATGTGGACCCCAGGCGTCGCGCATCACCAATAATCACGCATTGGCCTTTGGTATGGGCGAGCATTCGCCGCTTGCGAGAATCTACGACCTGCACGGTTTCGTCCTGCTGCTCGGTGTAGATCACGGAAATAATACGTCCATGCACCTTGCGGAACATCGGGCGACTTTTCCAACCAAACGCGTCATCCAGCAGGGCGCGCCAATCTCTACGGCGGATTCGCGGAGATGGGCCACCTTTGAAGATGTTGACATCGACAGCTCAGATTTTGATCGCATTGGCGATGACTTTCTGCGATCGGACACGGCCCATGTCGTTCGTCGTGGCCGGGTTGGTCTTGCAGATTGCCAACTCATGCCGCAACGAGACGTCGTGGACTTTACAGTAGGTTGGCTCGAAGAGAATAGATCGAATTAGCGCGCCAGCAAGTCGGCAATCAAAGGAGCGGCCTGATGCAACGAGGGTAGGATTTTGTATGCTTGGGACTCGGCTTGGGGCGAAGGTGTTTTGAGGTCGGGCACCATGAGCACGGTCATCCCCGCAGTAGAGGCCGATTGGACCCCGGCATCTGAATCTTCCAAGGCGATACAAGCAGCCGGGGGTAAACCGAGGCGACGGGCCGCCTCTAAGTACAGGTCCGGGGCTGGCTTGCCGCGAGCAACTTGGTCACTAGTGACGATATGGGCAAAGCGGGCTGCCAAATCGCTCGCCTCCAAGGTCTCCGCGGCCTGCTTGGCGCTGGAAGAAGTAGCCACTGCTCTCGGGACGGCCGCCGCCTCAAGTTGGTCGAGCAGAGGCAGCAGGCCGGGCTTGGTATCAATACCGTGTTCCTCCACTTGCCGGTACCACTGGTCTGACCCCAACTTGGTAAAGCGCTGCAAGGGAAAGGTAGGGCCAAAGTAGGCACCTACCTTTTTTAGGGCGTCTTTGGTGGGAGTGCCAATCAAGGTCAGGTAGAACTCGTCGTCCAGTGCATGGCCCAATGCCTCGGCGGCTCGTTGCCAAGCAGCCTGATACAAAGGCTCGGTATCGAGCATGAGACCGTCCATGTCAAAGACGACGGCGCGCAAAGGAGTTGGAGAAGTGGTCACAGGTGTCGGGAGGCGAGTGCGTACAAGGTCTTGCTTCTACAGCATAAACATAGTAATCGTAGGTAACAATAGTATGTCAAGTGGACCGTGGTTTCACTTTTTAAAAGGAAAAATCCCATGAGCAATCACATCGTCGTATCGAGCGTTTCCTACGCCC
>VXZF01000242.1 GCA_009845645.1 Gemmatimonadota bacterium
GGCACAAAGCGCAGGAGAACGGCTAACTCCTCCATGGGGGCGATCTCGAGTGGCCAGCGGTGTTCCTCCCTTAGGACAAACGGCTGGTCCCGCGAATTGTCTTCCCAAACCATCCCGTGGATGATTAGAGGTTGGTCGCCGGTGTTAGCGATGGTAAAAACCCTATCTACCGTTTCTCCAGCCAGCTTGTCTCCAACCTTGAATGCGCCTAGCCCCAACCCCACAAAAACGAGCGAAAAGACGAGCAGAGTACTCCAAGCCCGCCCCAATCCCCTCCTTTCCATCCAATCGATGATTGGGTAGAGGACATAGGCCAAGATAAAAGCCAAAACAAAAGGCGTGAGGATGCCGCGAATCTCATATACAAACCATCCGCCGACCACTATGGCCACCAAGGCGAGTACTACTTTAACTTGCCAATTCATCATTGAATACTGCCCGCGCGCCGCGCCCCTTTTAACAGGCGTTCAGAGTCGCGCAACTGCGTCGAGAGTTTTTCTATGACTTCGGGTAGGTCGGTCGAGATGGCTTGCGCCAGGCCTTCGACGATCTTCAAGGCGAGCGGCAGGTTGGTATCTATGAGCTCGAGTAAGTCAGGGCGGCAAAAAACGAGAAGACTACAAGGTTGGAGGGCGTAAGCTGAAGCGGGGCGCGGCGATTGATCGACAAGGGCCTGGGCACCAAAAAAATTCCCTCGGGTTAAGGTGGCTAGCTGCTTTTCAAACCCATCGTCGCCCATCTGGACGATCCGTATTTGGCCGGCGGCGACGATGTACATCCCCATCCCGGGATCTCCTTGGTTGATAATCGCCTCCCCAGCGCGCCAATCCCGCGGCCCGTAGAGCATCTCTTCTATCTTGTGTAACTCGCGCCCGCTTAGTTCCTGAAAAATGGGCACTTTCTGCAAGAGCTTGCAGGAGGCGGTCTCTTTCTCCTTGCGGCCGCTCCTTACGCGCTCTTGCAGACGACGAAAGACATGCCTCCAGAGAGGATCAGACGGCATGTGCTTAGCACTCCCGCTTAGACAGACAACGCTCCACGCCCGCTCGTCCGCACAATTAGGCCAAGGCGGCCTCTAGCTTTTCAGTGATTTGCCCTTTGGGGACGGCACCAATAATCTGATCGGCGACTTTACCCTCCTTGAAAATGAGCAAGGTAGGGATGCTGCGAATGCCGAATTCGGCCGCTGTTTTCTGGGCCGCGTCTACGTCCAATTTGCCCACTTTGGCCCGGCCTTCGTATTCGCTGCTCAATTCTTGAACAATTGGCGCGATCATTCGGCACGGACCGCACCACGTCGCCCAAAAATCCACGAGCACGGGTCGGCTGGCGTTGATGACTTCGGCGCTGAAATTGTCATCGGTTAAGACGATAGGTTCGCTCACGATAGATCATCCTTTGCTTGTTAGTTTATACTTTTCAATATGTTACAAACACAACACCTTGTGTTCCAATTATAGTTGTGGCACTACCCATTGTCAAGCTCAGTGCTTCCTGCACAACTTGATCACCAGCAGATCCAAAACCAGATGCTCTTGACGTCGTCCCTGCGATTTCAGACGCCAATCGGCTTCGTTCAAGGCGCTTAACCCCGCCCACAGCCAAGCGGCGGAGCGGCGCTGGGCCTGCTCCAAATACCCGGGCAAAAAAAACGGCGCAACCCCCAATTCAGCGGCCATTTTGTCGCGCGGTAGCGACTGGTCCATTAGCCCCTTAGCCTTGAGCAAAAGCTGGAAGTGGCGGGTGACCATGGCTACGGCGCGAGTTGGCTCTTCTCCTTGGCTGAGGAACTTGTGTATCAGCTTTTGCGCTAGCTTGCCCTGTCCTTTGCCGAGAGCATCAGCGAGTTCGAACACGCTAGCCCCGCGCGTGATGCCAGCGACTTGTTCGACCGCAGAGGCGGTGATCGACTGGCCCACCCCGACAAAACTGACCAACTTTTCTACCTCGCTGACCAATTCGCGCGGCTTAGCCCCTACGTACTGGCTGAGTAGCTGGACGGCCGCAGGCTCGATCAGCACCTCCTGACGCTTGGCGTACCGCTGTATCCACTGCGGTACTTGATTGTCGTAGGGCGGCCTAAATTCTAGCGCGCGACCTCGTCGCGAAAGTTCGCGAAAGAACTTGCGCCGCATATCGATTTTTTGGCCCACTACTAGGAGGCGACTGGTCTCCACCGGAGTTGCAAATACGCGCTCCAAGCCGCGACACTGGTCGGTCGTCAGAGCCTCGGCATCGCGCAGCACAATCAGCCGACTCTCGGCCATCATGGGATAGGTCTCATAGACCTGAAAAAAACCCAGTATCTCTAGGCGTCCAGCCCTCAGTACATCGAGATTAAAATCCCGCGTCTGAGTTGGCACCAAAGCTTCGATCATAGACGCGACCAAAGCTTCGCGCTCGTATTCTTCGTCCCCGTGCAGCAAATAAAAAGGCCGAACATCCCCTTTGGCGATTTCGGCCAGCAGTGCAGCGGGACTTGGCTCTTTAGCTCTCTTAGCCACAATCTTTGCGTTCGACCTCTTCTTCGTCCAATATGCTGTATTCGGCCTCGGCAACGCGGCCCGGATCAATGCTGCTGCGTTGGTTGGACGCTCCGCGGCGAGAACCGCCCCTTAGCTGCCGGTACACGGCGTAACACAGCAACACGATCGCCGTCGCCAGCAGTAATTTGAACAACACGAACATCATGGTTTGCTCACCCCTTCCTGCTGAGCGGGCATTGAACGCAAAAAGCTCCCCCGGTAATAGGGGGAGCTTTACGCAGTGCAGTGGGCAGCGGACGCAACTATTACTTGGCTTCCCACTTGAGCGGGAAGGGGTCGGTCTTGTCGGCCCTCTGCCACATCAGCTCTAGGTTGCCATATATCTTAGTGAATTCTTCTTCGACGCGCCCAATGCTCTTTTGGGCATTGGGCACAAAGGTCGGGAAGTCCGGCTCGACCAGCTTGCGCATCGCCGCCTTCAAGGCCCGCTTCTTGGCGTTGTGCAAGGCCCTCAGGCGCTTGTCTTCGAGCTCGACCTTCTCCAGCTCGTCGAGCAAGGTCTGCATGACCTGCTCGACGTCGTGAGCCTGAGAGGTCATGCCCTCGGTCGTTAGGTAGACCTGATAGCGCATTAGCTGTTGGCTATGGCTTTCCAAGCCCTGCAAGGTCTGGATATAAGGAGTCAACTCATCTTTTTTGCCCTCACAGGCCAAAAGCCCGCTGACGATGAGTGCGATTAGGATTGAATTTTTGCGCATTGGTTCCTCCATTTCCCAAAGACATTACTACATATAAACTCCAACCTAATAATCTGTCGGGTATGCGTCAAATGGATGGCGGCGGCGATAGAGCACCGCGTTCAACTCGCCGCCCAACAGTATTGAAAAAGCCAGCAAATACGCGGACAGCAAGAGGATGATGGCAGTCCCTAGTACGCCATAGATGATATTGTAATAGCTGAACCGCTCGACGTGATCTAAGGCAATGGCAATGATCCCGGCCAGCCCAGAAGACATCACACTCCCTGGCAACACGTCCAACCAACGCAGTCGCACGGCGGGCATGATGTAGTAAATGCAGGCAGCCGTGGTAATCATACCGATCACGACCACCGCGCGCCTCAACAAGGCTACCAACGGAGCAAAATGTGAGGAAGTCCAATAGCCCCGCAGCCAACTCTCGACGTGTTCGCCGAATATGATGAGGTTAAAGAAAAAAACAAAAGAAATTCCCAAGACCACGATTAAGACGAGCGAAAGAATGCGCCGCTTGTAGAAAGACCGATGCTCTTGCACGCCATAGGCTCGGTTGAGCGCCATCATCGTAGTGGACATGCTAGCCGACGCCGGCCAGATGACGCCTAAAAACCCAATAACGAACAAACTTTGCGATGAAAGAAAGCTGATATTGTCTTCGACGGCCTCCAGCAGCGGGATGGGGATGACAATGCCCAAGATTTCGAGCACTTTGATGAAATCCTCAGACGATATGCCTAGGAAGCCCAACAGGGCTGTCAGAACGAGAATGCCCGGAAAAATGGCAAATATAAAGTCAAAGGCCATGGCCGGGGCCGCAGTAGTGCAATCGTGGCGGTACGTCGCCACCACGGCATCGCGGCCGACCGCTAGACAGAAGGCGACCCGGCTTCTAAGCGCACTAATCACTGCGGTCTATCCAGGTGCCCCATGATGGACGTAAAGAGATGACCATTGGAAGAGAAGGCGTCTTTGCCGTATATCGTCGGCACTCCCTGCCAATCGGTAAAGGTCCCGCCAGCTTCCTGTAGAATCGGCAACAGTGGTCCGCAATCCCACGGATTCATAATGGGGTCAAAACTGGCCTCGGCTCGGCCGGTGGCCACGAGTATGTGGCCGTAACAATCGCCCCATCCCCGGCGCAGCCGAGTGCTGGCGACCAGTTTCTGCCACTCCTGTTCGCGGCCTTGTTCGGCAAAGCTCGGCCATGACGTATAACAGATACAGGCTTGGCCTAACTCAGCTACCGAGGACACTGCCGCCCGCCGGCCATTCCACCAACAGCCCTCACCCCTAGCGGCCCATACCATCTCGTCAAGGGCCGGCATGTAGCAACAGCCCACGTCAACCCCATCGGGCCCTTCCCGCGCGATAAGTACTCCGTAGAGCGGCACCCCTTGGACAAAGGATTTCGTTCCGTCAATGGGATCAATAATCCAGCGCGTACCGGAGCGTCCCTCGACCCGGCCAAATTCCTCGCCGACAATCCCATCGTCGGGATAGGCCTTGGCCAACAAGTCCCGTATCTTGGCTTCGGCTTCGCGGTCGGCGACGGTCACCGGTGAGAGGTCTTCCTTCCACTCGGCGTGGATTCCCGACTGGAAGTAGCGCAAAGTGATCTTGCCCGCTTGCCAAGCCGCATCTACTGCAAAATCCAAGCAACTCCCCAGCGACGCGCTCAACCCAAAATCTCTCGGCGCAAGTCGGTGAGTAGTTGCAGAGCCGCGCGGATATCTCCGACTTGGTCCGGGGCGTATTCGCGCTCAATGGTCAGCGGCCCCTCGTACCCCAAATCGTTCAACTTTAAGAGGAAGGCCCTGATGTTGACGTCGCCTTGGCCAAGCGGCGCATCCTCGTACCACGGCTGGCCCGGGTGGCGCTCGATTGCGGCGTCTTTGCAGTGTACGCTGCGGACAAAGCGCCCCACCTGATCCAAGGCCTCTAGCGGCGGACCGGCTTGATAGAGGATCATATTGGCTGGATCGAAATTGACTGCGAGGTTCTCGCGGTCGACGGCCTCGATAAAAATGAGAAGTTCATCGGCGGTCTCTTGACCGGTTTCCAAGTGAAAATACTGCCCGTGTCCCCGGCAGTGATCGCACACGGTGCGCGCAACTTCGACGACCGCGGCAAAATCCGGATCCGACGCCTCTGGCACAAAGCCCAAGTGCATGCCAACAGCATCTACACCTAGCACAGCAGCAAAGTCCGCGATAGCCAGAGTCTCTTCGAGTCGGTGCCCCCGGCGCTCTAAAGGCACGAGCCCGACCGTTTGCTGGGCGATTTCCGGCGTGGTGTAATCGTCGTCGGGAAAACCGGCGAAAACCACGCTGATTTCGATCCCGGCCGCGGCGAACTGGGCCTTGATTTCCGCTGTTTTCTCGGCAGTGCGAAAATCGCGGCCTGGAGCATGCAGATGCACAGTGGAAACCCCTAGCTCCTTCACCGAATCCAACCCGGCCCCTAAGCCCTCATCAATAGAGGTAAATATGCCTGTTGCCCATTTAGCCATTTCGGTCCTTTCCATTTGGTTGCAGACAAATTAAAAGAGGGGACAGCCAAGCCATCCCCTCTTTGATAAATCTACGCGTCGCTTATCGCCTCGCACTCCCTTCCTTTTCGTTGCGCCGCGTTCCCTCGGCCTGGGCAGCGTCCAAAACGGCACGCACCCGCTGGCGAAAATTTTTGATCTGATCGTCTACTTCATCTATAGAATTCAGCAAATCCTCCTCAACTGCATCTTCTGGCATGGCATACTCCTGCGACTATTGGGGAGCAGGGGAGCCTTGTGGGGGGCATCTTCAAGCGCGGCTATAGGAGCGCAGATGATCGCAGCGGCTGGGGTGGCGCAAGCGGTGCAGTGCTTTCTCCTTGATTTGCCGGACTCGCTCGCGCGTAAGACCAAAGCGCATACCAATCTGGTCTAAGGTCATAGGCTCTTCTCCGTTCAACCCAAAGTAGAGGCGGAGAATCTCGGCCTCGCGTCCGATGAGTCTATTCAGAGCCGTGTCAATCTGACCGCGCAGACAGCCGCGCATCACTTGGTTTTCAGGGGACTCTTGCCGCTCGTCTGGCAGCACGTCTAGCAGACTGTGATCTTCTTCGCCGAGAAAGGCCGCGTCGAGCGACCGCATCGAGCGACTGCACATTAAGGTCTCCTTGACCTCTTCAACTGGGACATCGAGCTGCTCGGCGATAGCTTCTGGGTGGGGATCGTCAGTGCGCTCTTGCTGCAAGATGCGGGATGCTTTGGATATTTTGTAAAGCAAACCGATCTTGTTCAGCGGCAAGCGGACCGTACGCGACTGTTCAGCTAGCGTCTGTAGGATGGCTTGGCGGATCCACCAAACGGCATAGGAGATGAATTTGAATCCCTTGTCTTCGTCAAAGCGCTCAGCGGCTGTGATCAATCCCATGTTCCCAGCACTGACCAAATCTGCGAGGGGGACGCCGCGATTTTGGTATTCCTTTGCCACGCTGACCACAAAGCGCAAATTCGCTTCGACTAAGCGATTGCGTGCATCCTCATCCCCTTGCTTAATTTTCCGCGCTAGATTGACCTCATCGGCCGGGGAGAGTGGCTTGGAATGGGCAATTTCAGCCAGATAACTCCCGAGGCAATCTTCCATATCCCAAAATGGAGCTTTAGTCATACCCGACATGGAACCATCCTCTTCGTTTAGAGTGGGGAGGAAAAGGAAAGCTACACGTGCTTCAAACTAAAGATTGTGTATAACTTAGCCGGGGGCACAAAACCTGTCAAGCAATTTCTCCCAACCCCCTAAGCCCCCGTAAGTGCGCTTAAAACAGACTGTTGCACAGCCAGTAGGCGCTTTATGCCCACAGCCGCCAAGTCGAGCAACTCAATGGCCTGCGCACGGGTAAAGGGACACCCCTCGGCCGTGCCTTGGACTTCGACGATCCCCCCCGAGCCAGTCATAACGACGTTCATATCGGTTTCGGCGCGGCTATCTTCCTCATAGCATAGATCCAATAAGGAATGGATCCCCACTACCCCAACGCTAACAGCGGCGACCTGATCTACGAGTACAGCGCCTTGCTGCGTCTGCAACGCCTCTACTAAAGCCACATAAGCCCCTGTTATTGAGGCCGTGCGCGTTCCGCCATCCGCTTGTATGACATCGCAATCGACATATAGCGTCCGCTCTCCTATTTGCTCCAAATCCACTACCGCTCGCAGCGACCGACCAATTAGGCGCTGAATTTCACGCGCCCGACTACTGGGTTCGCGAGTTACTCGGCGCATAGAGGAGCCAGGGAGCATGCTGTACTCCGCAGTCAGCCAGCCCTTGCCGGTCCCCGCCAGAAAGGGCGGTACCCCATCGACGGACGACACTGTGCAGAGCACCTTTGTATCACCCATTTCGATCAGAGCCGATCCAGCCGCCGTTTTCAGGTACCTCGGGGAAATCTGCACCGGCCGCAACTGATCGGGCAGGCGTCCATCGCTCCGCTTCCAGTTCGTCTCACTCATTGAGATGCATCCGATAATCAGGGCCGTCCATGGGGATCGGTTGGCACATCTCTACTAGACGCGAATAGATGCGACCCTTGGCTAGGTCCTTGAGTTCGTCGAGGGGCTGGTTGGTGGTAACAACCGTGAATCGCTGATCGCCGTAGCGGGCATCTACGAGATCGTAGAGCATTTCTATTTCCCACTCGGTCCCCCGCTGGATGCCGAAGTCGTCTAGGACGAGGTAGGGCATATTACACAACTCTTCGAGCATTGACCAAGTGTGGCCATAGCGCTCGCTATCGGCTGAATAGGTATCGCGCAATTTCTGAAAATACGTGCGCGACAGACTAAGGAAGCGACCCGGCTTGGCCCAGCGCAACATGAGTTCGTTGAGTGTAATGCAGCCCATCAAGGTCTTGCCCGTGCCGGGATTCCCGTGGAGAAGATAGCCGCGCTTAGGCTCCTCCACTGATTCGATCAGGTCTTGGTGAATGCGGAGATAGACCGTGGTCGCTAGGTCAATGGGCGTCCCGTCTGGTGCCGCCATTCGGAAGTCGTCGACGAACTTCCATTTGTATCGTTCGGGGATATCGGCTTGGCGAAATAGGCGGTTGGTTTCTGTCATTTTGCGGCGATAAGGACGGCAGGGACACCACTGGTTGCGCGAATTGTCGTCCCAGTACTGATGGGGTGCCCTTCCCCCACAGCGGCACTCCACGCACTCGCAAAGTCGAAGCGTACCATAGCGGCCCACCTCGACTATCGGGTCGTAGTACAGGCCTCCACCACCGCACTTAGAACAGCGCGTCGCTTCCCGGTTGGACGCGGGCAAACTCACTGGTGGCGCTCCTTGAGGGCCCGGGCGACATCGCGGTCGGCCTGGCGTTGAGCCAAAGCCTGACGCTTGTCGAACTGCTTTTTGCCGCGGACCAGCGCCAATTCCACCTTAGCTCTGCCGCGTTTGAAGTAGATTTTCAGCGGCACCAAGGTAAGGCCCTGTTGTTGCGTCCTCCCTGTCAGCCTGCGGATTTCGCTGCGGTGTAAGAGCAATTTGCGCACGCGCTCTGGGTCGTGGTTGAAACTGTTGCCCCGCTCGTATTGGGCGATATGGACATTGTGCAGGAAAACTTCACCTCGTTCAACTACAGCGAAACTGTCCTTGAGGTTAGCGCGCCCGGCGCGCAACGACTTGACCTCCGTACCGCGCAGGACAATACCAGTCTCATAGCGGCCCATCACCTCGTAGTCGTGTCGGGCTTTGCGATTTTGCACGACTATTGACTCGCGCTTGGTACCGCTTTCCGTTTTGGCCATAACTGTCTATTTCATCAAAGGAACGGGCTTGACGGCTA
>VXZF01000515.1:0-1768 GCA_009845645.1 Gemmatimonadota bacterium
TAGGCCAATTCCTGTTCGCCAGTTCGGACGCGCTCTACGACAAATACGTCCCCGGCGGCATGAGCACGCCTGTTGATGAACAGACGCCGCGCGTGCCCAAGGGAGCGTATGCCTTGACTAAGGCGCTGGGCGAGGAATTGTGCAACGGCTATTGGCAGGGCTACCAAGTGCCGACGACTATTTTGCGTTTCGCCATGGTCTGGGCGGCCGACGAAATGTTGCAGTTTCCGCAGTTCTATTTGAGCAAGATGAAGGAGGTACACCCGGAACTGGCCGCCCTGTGGCAGGGTGAGGAATGCGCGGTGCTGCTAAAAGACCAGCAGGATCGTCCCTTCAAAAAGCACATCGCCGATGTGCGCGACATCGTACATGGCTGCCTCTGTGCCTTGGGCAAAGAGAGGGCGTTAGGCGAGACCTTCCAGCTAGCGGGGCCGCGCCCTTTCACTTGGGACGAGGTCAGTTACCGACTCGCCGAATTGCGCGGCATGCCCCACGTCGAAGCGGTTGTACAGGCCACTCCTACCTTTTACGAGTTCAACCTGCACAAGGCTGAGGAATACCTAGGATTTAGCCCTAGTTACGACATCGTGCGGATGATGGTCGATGCGCTTAACTATCAGCGCGGCGAAGACATTGGGGTGTTGCCGCACGGCTGAGGCTCAGGTCTCGTGCGGCACCAAATATGGGATTGCGGTCGATGACAAGAATTTTGTACAATGCAATGGCTCTGGACGAGTTTGAGGCTGAGCAAAGGCTTACGGCCTTAAAAATTAAGGGTGTGCTATACCTGCGCTAGCTAGGGAATTGCTTGACAATCCCAGCGACGCTGGCTTATACTGGCCGACCTAAAAAGACGGGGATTTATGCGGAGCAAAGAGGAATTAAAGGCCGCTGTGTGTGCGGCCATTGATCAACAGAGCGAGCAAATCATCGGGCTGGGAGAGGCCATCATGGACCAACCCGAATTGGGCTTTAAAGAAGAGCAGACGGCCCGCCGCGTCCGCGAAAGTTTTGCCGATCTCGGATTGCAGTACGAGCGGGAACTGGCACTGACCGGCGTGAAGGCTCGGCTTAAGGGGAAACAATTAGGTCCGACCGTGGCCCTGATGGGTGAGCTCGACGCGCTCATCGTGCCTGATCACCCGCGTGCCGACCCAGCAACTGGGGCGGCACACGCTTGTGGTCACAACGCCCAGATCGCCGGGATGGTAGGGGCCGCTTATGGGCTAGTCGAGGCCGGCGTCAGCGAGGAACTGGCCGGAGAAATCGCGTTTTTCGCTGTCCCCGCCGAAGAATATGTCGAGATAGACTACCGTTTAGGACTGGTCGAGGAAGGCAAGATCGCGTTTCTCGGGGGCAAGCCCGAACTGGTCGAATTGGGCCACTTCGACGACGTAGATATGGCCGTGATGATCCACACCAAGAGTTCGGTCCAGAACGAGGGGGCGGTGGGGATCGCCCGTTCGTCCAATGGCTTCTTGGCCAAGAATGTGCGTTTCATTGGCCGGGCCGCCCACGCCGGGGGCGCGCCGGAGAAAGGCATCAACGCACTCAGCGCAGCGACGCTCGCTCTCAGTGCGATTGACGCTCAGCGCGAGACCTTCCGCGACCAGGATTGCGTGCGGGTGCATCCGATCATTACGAAGGGGGGCGATCTGGTCAATATCATTCCGGCTGAGGTACGGCTGGAGACCTATGTCCGCGCCCGCACCACCGAGGCGATGCTAGATGCATCTCACAAGGTTGATCGGGCGCTGCGGGGAGCGGC
>VXZF01000515.1:1868-9065 GCA_009845645.1 Gemmatimonadota bacterium
GCCGACCCTGCCGCTGGGTACCTCGCCCCGGCCAAGGTCTTGGCCATGATGGCCATTGATCTATTGTACGGCGATGCATCCACAGCCCAAGATATCCTGCAGAATCATGCGTCCAACATGAGCAAGGGCGAATATCTCCAACAGCAAAAGGCACTCTTTCACCGGGAGTTCTTCGCCGGTGATCAAACAGGGAGGAATGCAACGTGAAGCTCGGCATGGTGACCTACAACTTGGGCCGCGATTGGAATTTAGAGACGCTGATCACCCATTGCGAAGAAGCTGGTTTTGCTGGAGTTGAGCTGCGGACGACGCATGCCCACGGGGTGGAAGTGGCGCTCAGTGCAGCTAAGCGGGCCGAGGTCAAGAGGCGTTTTGTCAACTCGGCGATCGAACTGGTAGGGTTGGGCAGCGCTTTTGAATACGACGCTGTCGATCCTCTGGTCCTGCGAAGTCACATCGACGGGACCAAAGAATACGTGCGCTTGGCCCATGATCTCGGAGTCGGCGGGGTCAAGGTGCGTCCCAACAACGTCCACGTAGATGAGGGGATCCCCATCGAGCAGACACTAGAGCAGATCGGCGTCAGTTTGCGCGAGTGCGGTGAATTTGCCCGCGACTTAGGGGTGCAGATTCGCTTGGAGGTCCACGGCCGCACGACTTCGGACCCAGCCAACATACGCAAAATCCTCGACTACGCCGACCACGACAACGTCTTCGTCTGCTGGAACTCCAATGCAACGGACCTAGTCAATGGCTCCATTGACGGCAGTTTCGCCTCCTTGCAGGACGCCATTGCCTTGGTCCACATTACCGAGTTGTGGAGCGATTATCCGTGGGAGCGGCTCTTTACCCTGCTGCGGCAGAGCGGGTACGCAGGTTATTGCCTCGCCGAAATCCCCGAAAGCTCAGAACCCCTGCGTCTGATGCGCTATTACCGAGCTTTGTGGCAGGCCCTCGCCAAAGGCTAACGATGGGCAATGCCTGAGATTGCCTATGTCAACGGCCGCTTCTGTCCACTGGAGGAAGCCGTGGTGTCGGTCGAGGACCGGGGCTATCAGTTCGCCGATGGAGTCTATGAGGTTATTGGGACCTACGGCGGGTGTCCCTATGCCTCAGAGCCGCATTTGGCGCGCCTCCAGGGCAACCTAGCAGCACTGCACTTGCCGTTGGATATCCGCGAGTATGGCCTTAAGGCCAAGCTGATGGAGGGCATTGAGCGGAGCGGTTTTGGCGAGACCTTGGTCTATATCCAAGTCACGCGAGGAGTCGCCCCTAGGCAGCACGAGTTTCCCGCTGTCCCGGTCGCGCCTACCGTCGTAATGACGTTTAAGGAATTGCGCCGCCTGCCACGGGACCTCTACGAGCGAGGCGTCGAGGTCATTAGCACCGAAGACTTGCGCTGGAAGCGCTGTGATATCAAGAGTATCGCCTTGCTGCCCAACATTTTGGCCAAACAGTCGGCGTTGCAAGCAGGGGCCTTTGAGGCACTGCTGGTCGATGCAGAAGGCCGAGTCACCGAAGGGGCTTCGACCAGTGCCTTCTGCGTGCAGGCGGGGCGATTGTGCACTGCGCCTATTGGTTCCCACATCCTGCCGAGCATTACCAGAGGAATTCTGCTTGATTTAGCCCGCGAGCTCGGCATACCCATCGACGAAGAGTTTTGCACGCTGGATCAATTTAAGGAAGCCGATGAGGTTTTTATTGCTGGTACTACGCTCGAGGCGATGTCAGTGGTAAAGATCGACGATGCCGTTATCGGCAATGGTGCGCCGGGACCGATAACGCAGCAGATCCGTGCCGCGTTTCTGGAGTCACTGGATTTGACCTGAGTCGCAAGGACAGAGGTACAAGAAAAGGGGGACGCTTCGGCTGGCGTCCCCCCTTTTGCGTTGTCGTCAGAGGTTTTAATGGATGACGATCATTTTGGTTTCGGTCATTTCCTCTACCGCGTACCGGGGCCCCTCCTTGCCCATGCCGCTTTCCTTGAGGCCGCCGTAGGGCATCAGATCGGCGCGCCACTGAGTTCCCCAGTTGATGTGAATGTTGCCCGATTCCACCTGCTGGGCAAACTGAAGGGCCCAGTTGAGGTTCTCGGTGAAAATTGCGGCGCTGAGGCCATAGTTGGTGTCATTGGCCATGGCGATGGCTTGGTCGATATCGTCGATCCGGCTGATACCGAGCGCTGGACCGAAGATCTCGTCGCAGGAGACCTTCATCTCCGGTGCTACATCGGCTAAGATGGTCGGGGCGTGCATCGTGCCCTCGCGGGTGCCGCCCGTGACAACGCTGGCCCCAGCCCCGACGGCTTCTTGCACCCAAGCCTCGACCCGCTCGGCGTCTTGGACGCGGATCATAGGCCCCATCTTGACGTCGTCGTCGAGGGGATTGCCGATCGTCAGGGCCTCGACTGCGGGTTTGAGGGCATCGATAAAATCCCCGTACACCTCGCTGCTGGCGAATACCCGCTGAGTCGAGATGCAGACTTGGCCAGCGTTGGCAAAGCCGGTATTGGCGGTGGCGGCGGCGACTTTTTCGAGATCGGCGTCCGGCATGACAATCAGCGGGGAATTGGAACCCAGTTCCATGGTCACTTTCTTTAGGCCAGCGACCTGGCAGATGTGTTCGCCGACATCGCGGCTGCCCGTGAAGCTGATTTTGCGGACCTTGGGATTGGAGCTGATGGCGTCGCCAATGACGCCGCCCGAACCTGTGACGCATTGAATGGCTTCCTCAGGCAGGCCTGCGTCGACAAAAATCTCGGTCAGTTTGAGGGCCGAAAGCGGGGTGTCGCTGGCGGGTTTGACGATGATCGCGTTGCCGGCGGCCAGCGCGGGGCCGACTTTGTGGCAGACGAGGTTGAGCGGGAAGTTAAAGGGCGTAATCGCGGCTACCACGCCACAGGGAACCCGCAGCGTAAAGCCGAATTTGCCCGCCCCATTAGAGGCCCCGCTCAGGTCGAGCGTTTCGCCAGTCAGGCGCTTGGCTTCCTCGGCAGACAGGACGATGGTCTCTTGGGCACGGGACGCCTCGCCCATGCCCTCGGCGAGAATTTTGCCCTCTTCGAGCGTGATGGTGCGCCCTAGGTCATCGAGCCGCTCTAGCATTAGATCGGCCGCGCGATGGATGATCTCGTAGCGCTCATAGGCGCTCATTGCGGCCATGACTTTGGCACCGCGCTCGGCCGAGTCAATGGCGCGGCCGATGTCTGCGGCGTCGCCCCTTGGGACGGTGTCGACGACCGAGCCATCATAGGGGTTGACGACGTCCATGGTTTCGGCTTTGTCAACCCATTCTCCGGCGATGTACATCTTCATGGTCAGATTCCTTTTTGAGGTGAGTGGTAAGTAATCAACAAATTAAGTACGCGCTTTTACCTGTCAAGCGAGCTTAAGGTTAAATACCCAAGCGATTTTTATAGTCCAAGGGGCGTCCTTTGGCATCGATTAAGGGTTGTGGCGGGGCCTTCTTTTGAGTTAGTAAGCTGACGATTATCAAGGCGAGGGCGGAAAAAGGCACGGCCAAGAGGTCGGCTGGCAAATCCACGGGGATTATCCGCAACACCTGCCAAGCGCACAGGCCAACCCCTATGGAGGCCAACGCCCCCGGGCCGTTGCTCTTGGACCACCACAAGCCAGCGGTTAGCGGGACGAACAGCGAGGCGAGGAGTACGGACCAAGAGTCGACCATCAAGTCGTACACCGAAGCAGTCCGGAGGGCCAACAGCAGAGATAGCGCGCCCAGGAGGAGGACGGACAAGCGCGTCACGCGCAGCGACGACCGCTCTTCGGCATCGGGCTTGAAGTAGCGCAGGAGATCCCAGCCAATGACGCTCGCTGGAGCAAGGAGGGCACTGTCAGCGCTGGACAGGAGGGCCGAGACGAGGGCACCCATAAAGAGGACTAAGGCTATATCTGGAAGGTATTTTAGGGCGAGGGACATCATAACTAGGTCGGGATCGGCCAAATCTGGGAGAATGATCGCACCCGCCATGCCGAGAAAAACGGGCAATAGCCCGACTGTTATATAAAGTAGCCCAGCGAGGTAAGCACTGCGGTAGGCCACCTTTTCGTCGCGGCTTGAAAGACTGCGCTGGATTAGGTCTTGGCCCGCTAGGTTGCCGAGGCCGATGACCAGCCAGTCGCGCGCATAGGCCAGCCAACTGGCTGCGTCGCCGCGAGGATAGAAATCAAAGCGGGAAGACGGAATTTGGGCGACGAGGGCTTTCCAGCCGCCCATGTCGCCGAGGAGGATTGGCGTCAAAATAAACAGCCCGAGCACGAGGATGGTCACTTGGACGAAGTCGGTTAGCGTGACGGCCCACATGCCGCCGGCCCAAGTGTAGATTAACACGATGGCTGCGGCTGCGCAGATGCCGACGGTGGGATCGATGCCGGTTAGAATCTGCAAGATCCGCCCAAAGGCCACCAAGAGCGAGCCAGTCCAGCCGACATAGGCGGGAATGGTACAAAGGCTAGCCAGTAGGCCCGCCCTCGGGCCGAAGCGGCGGCTAAAAAAAGATGCGATTGTCATCAAGCCCATGCGCCGCATCAGCCGGACGTAAAAGAGGCCAGCGATGAACAGGCACAAGGCCGCGCCAAAAGGGTCGGCAATGACCGCGAGGATGCCGCCCTTGTACGCAGCACTTGCCGCACCAATGCAGATTCCACCGCCAAACCACGTCGCCGCGAGCGTTGCGGTGCAGAGCAACAGGGGCAGGCGTTGGCCGGCGACGATAAAGTCCGTCGAGTTGCGGACGCGGCGACCAGCGTATAGGCCAACGCCGAGCATCACCGCGAGATAGACACCCAAGCCGATCAAGACCAATGGATTGGCCATGGCAAAATCCTTTGCGAAGATTTGTTATAATAACTAAAGGAGTGAAAATGGCCAATGACGCCAGCCAAGTGGCGAATCTGGCCATTTACAAGTAATAATTTGATCTATGTTTTTTCTGTAATATGTTGGGCTATAATCAGTTATGGATATGATAATGATTTTGGCATGGTCCTTGCAGGTTAGAAACAACGCATGATAAGCTTCACTCAATCAAGGAAGGTGTGCGATGGCTAAGGGAGCCTTTTCGAGGATAAGCGATATCCTCAAGTCCAATATCAACGAGATGCTCGACCGGGCTGAAGAGCCAGATAAGATGATCCGCCAGATGGTGCGGGACATGGAAGAGGCAGTAGGTAAGGCCACGGCCTCGGTAGGGACTGCTGTGGCCAACCACAAGCGGCTCGAGCGCCAGTTCAACGACAAGCAAAGCCAGGTCGCCGAATGGCAGGGCAAGGCCGAACGGGCGGTGGAAGCGGGCGAAGATGCGCTGGCGCGGCGGGCGCTGGAGCGCAAGGAGGAGCAGTCGCTAGTCTTTATTGAGGTCGAGGACGATGGGCCAGGCATTGAGGAAGAGCATTTGGAATTGATATTTGAGCCTGGATTTACCACTAGGGAGCGGGGCAATGGCTATGGCTTGAGCATTGCGCGCCGCATTGTCCAAGCCCATCAGGGTGTGCTACGAGTCAAGAGTAGAAAGGGACACGGGACCGTTTTTCGGCTCGATCTGCCGCTCAATTTCTCGGGCGGCGGGACCTAGCTTTTTAGTGATTGAACGAGGACTGACATGGTAGGCAAAAAACAGAAAGCCGTCTTAATCGCCGATGACCAGCAGGAGTTGCGCGAGATGTTGGCGGAGAAACTGCGCAGCTTGGGCAAGGAGGTCATCTCGTTTTCCAACGGCCAGCGGCTGCTCGGGCATCTGGCAGCTAGGCCGACGGACGTCGAACTCGTGGTGCTGGACTTTGACTTTGGCATTAGCCAGCCCAATGGCCTTGAAGTGCTGAAAGAGATCAAACAGCAGCGGGCCGATCTGCCGGTTATTATCCTCACGGGCAAGGGGAGTGTTGACTTGGCGGTTGAAGCTGTGCAGGCCGGGGCAGCGGACTTCATCGAGAAGGATTTGTACGTCGAGGACAAGCTCGAAGTGGAGATGGAAAAGGTCGAGCGGATGTTGGCGGTATTGCGCGAAAACGCCCGTCTCAAGGCCGAAAATGAGACCCTAGATCGCGATAACACCTTTTACCGGACCCAACTAGGACAGCGCTATCAGATCGTCAGCCGGAGTCCTCTGATTCAGAACCTACTCAAGCAAGTTGAACAGGTCTCCTCCATACCGCGGCCCGTGCTGATCTGCGGCGAGCGCGGCACTGGAAAGGAACTGATCGCCGCCGCCTTGCACTATGGGAGTAACCGCCGCGAGCGGGCCTTTGTCAAGCTGAACTGTGCAGCGCTGTCGGATACCCTACTCGAAAGCGAGTTGTTTGGCCACGAGAAAGGGGCCTTTACAGGCGCGACTGAAATGCGCCACGGCCGCTTTGAAGCCGCCGATGGCGGCACGCTCTTTCTCGATGAGATCGGCAATACTTCGCTGGACTTCCAAAAAAACGTATTGCGCGTCATAGAATACCAAGAATTTGAACGCACGGGCGGGACGCAGACGATCCACGTTGACGTGCGCGTCGTGGCAGCGACCAACGCGGATCTAGAGCTGGAAATAGCCAGCGGGCAATTTCGCGCCGACCTCTACGACCGCCTGCGGTTTAGCGTGCTCCAACTACCGCCCTTGCGGGAGCGGCCCGAGGACATCCGGCCCTTGGTTGAGTACTTTACTCAGCAACTGTGCGACGAGGTGCCTGCGATTGAACGACGCCCGTTTGCCGAAGGCGTTTTGGCCACGCTAGAGACCTACGCTTGGCCGGGCAATGTGCGCGAACTCAAATTTGCTATTGAGCGCGCCCTCTGCGTCGCGCAAGGGGACGAAGTGGGAGTGGAGGATTTGCCCCCGGAAGTGCGCGGCGGCAGTGGCGTTGACCTTCCTGAGGGAGGCAGTTTCGACGAACAAGTCGAGCGTGTCGAGCGAGACTTGCTCGACGGTGCACTCTCCCAGGCGGGTGGGAGGCAGAAAGACGCGGCACAGCATTTGGGCTTGACCTACGACCGCTTCCGACACTTGCTCCGCAAATACCAAATCACGGCCAAATGACTCACTGTGTCCTCTGGCCGAGTCTTGTTGACAGTGGGAACGCGCCGGGTATATTAACCGCAAGGCTCCCACACGAGCGAGAGGCGCATGGAAAAAGTTTACAAAGTCGAGACCACACTTTCTCACAGCTTGGCCGAACTCTATGCCGGCCTTGAAGA